>JAIRKI010000087.1 GCA_031260185.1 Synergistaceae bacterium
CGCTTTGGAGGATCACTTGGTCGATGAGCTTTTAAACTTGAAAACTCTCCGGAGATTACACGCTCCATTACCTCATGGCCTTGGATAATTAATGCCTTGTTGATTTAGAAATGGAATAAGACTGATCCGAGTGAGTTACGCGCTTATATTTGTTATAGACCGGCGGATACGACGGATAAAAAATTCGTTGAAGTAGCGGGCAGGCGATGGACTGTAGAAACATGCTTTAAGGAAAGTAAGTCAGAAACGGGTCTTGATCAATACGAAGTCCGCGGTTATAACGGCCGGCACAAACATATCACTTTCGCCTGCGCAGCTCCGGCATTGATAACTGTTCTTTCCGGCACCTCACTTGATACAAAAAGGATTCAGCAGCATGGCCCGGCCACCTCAAACCTTGATGCCTTTAAAAATGGGCGCAATTTGCGCGTTTAAGCAAGGCCGACACGCGTAAAGTCTTTAATTTGCGGACTCATATACGGTCATTTTCCCGTTCTATTGTTCTCCATTGGATTATAGCGGTTTAGTATAACGTACACTATATTTATCGCTCCGTAAATAGCCTATTTTCAGCTACCTACAGAATGCCGCATAGTATAGATTTATGAAACCGCTATAATTGGCGCAGAGCGCATCAAGCTATTGCTATGTGGTATCACTATCGTCACTCGCAAATTTTACAACTGTAATATTAGAATTTATTGAAAACGGGTTCTAAATGCCGTTGCACTGGAGGCGCTTTTCCTGCGATAGACAAACCGCCCAATCCATGATAGTATATTTTTAATGTAAGTCCTTTAATTCGGTCCCGAGAGGCCGGGAAGGCGGGTTGTATGTGTGCGGTCGATTGCGGGCCCCGCTTCCGAAAAGGACGGCGGGGATTTTTTTTCGCAAAAATCTGGAGGTGGAAGTTTTGAGGGAAAAAGCGAGGATAATGGACGCTACCGCGATGAAAAGGGCAGTCTCGCGGATAGCCCACGAGATCATCGAAAAAAACAAGGGCACGCCGAACGTCGTCATGATCGGGATACAGCGCCGGGGAGTTCCGCTCGCGGGCAGGCTCGCCGCCCACATCGGCCAGGTGGAGAACGTTACCGTTCCCACCGGCAGGCTCGACATAACGTTCTATCGGGACGATTTGTCGCTGCTGGCGGCGCACCCGGTCATAAACGGCACCGATATCCCTTTCAGCATCACGGACCGCGACGTGATACTCGTTGACGATGTCCTGTACACCGGGCGCACCATAAGGGCGGCGATGGAGGCGATAATGGAATTGGGCAGGGCGCGCACCATCCAACTGGCGGTTCTTATCGACCGGGGACACAGGGAGCTCCCGATAAAGAGCGATTACGTCGGCAAAAACGTCCCGACGTCGAGAAGCGAACTCATCGCCGTGCATATAGCTCCCTTCGAGACAGAGGAGCGCGTGCTGGTGCTCGACAAGACCGACGGAGGCGCGGAATAAAAAATGCTGAAATCGAAAGACCTGCTGGGACTGAGGAACACGACTCGGGAGGACATACACGAGATACTGAACACGGCTGACCTGATGAAAGTCGTTATAAACTCCAACAACAAAAAAACCCCGCATCTCCAGGGAAAATCAATAATCACCCTCTTCTACGAAAACAGCACCCGCACCAGAATGTCGTTCGAACTCGCCTGCAAATACATGTCGGGCACGGCTTCGAGCGTCTCGGCGTCAACATCCAGCGTGTCGAAGGGCGAGACGCTGATAGACACGGCGCGGACGCTCGACGTGATGGGCACGGACGTCCTGATAATGAGACATCCCATGACCGGGGCGCCCCATCTCATGGCGAAAAACGTGCGCGCCGCCGTCATAAACGCTGGCGATGGGATCAACGAGCACCCAACGCAGGCGCTTTTGGACATGTACACGATGAAGGAGCGTTTCGGCGCGGTAAAAGGGCTTCGCGCGGCCATAATCGGTGACGCGCGTCACAGCAGGGTCGCGCGGTCGAGCATCTACGGCCTCACCAAAATGGGGGCGTCGGTAATTCTGGCGGGTCCTCCCACCTTGCTTCCGCCCGAATTGGACAAGCTCGGCGTCGAAATAACCGACAGGGTTGACGACGCGGTGAAAGGGGCCGACGTCGTGATGGGCCTCCGCATTCAGCTCGAACGTCAGAAAAAGGGTCTCTTTCCGACGGTGCGCGAGTATCACAAATATTTCGGCCTCACCGAGGAGCGCGTCGCCCTGGCAAAGCCCCACGCCCTCGTGATGCATCCGGGGCCAGTGAACAGGGGCGTCGAGATATCCACCGCAGTCATGAATCTGCCGGACGCGAAAATCGACGAACAGGTGACGAACGGCGTGGCGGTGCGCATGGCGCTGCTTTTCATGATGACACGGCAGAAGCCCGAGACTGGAGGTTTTTGAGGATGAGCGGCAAATTTCTCATAAAGGGCGGAGTGGTCGTCACCCCTGACGGGATGAAGGGACGCGACCTTATGATAAAAGACAGCAAAATATCGCGCGTCGGCGAAAATCTGACGGCGAACGGTTTCAAGACGATAGACGCGACGGACATGATAGTCTCCCCCGGCCTGGTCGATATCCACTGTCATCTTCGAGAACCGGGATACGAGGAAAAAGAGGACATAGCGAGCGGAACGGCGGCCGCCGCGAAGGGCGGATTCACGTCGGTATGCTGCATGGCGAACACCAATCCAGTGAACGACAATGCCGTCGTGACCGAATTCATAAAGAAAAAGGCGGCCCTTGCCGGGCCGGTACGCGTGCATCCCATAGCCGCGATAACAAAAAAACTCGCGGGAGAGGAACTCACGGAAGCCGGTGAACTCGCGGAGGTGGGCGCCGTCGCGCTCTCCGACGACGGCAAATGCGTCAGAAACGCGATGCGGATGAGGCTGGCGCTCAGTTACGCGAAACGCTTCGGCCTCAAGGTGATATCACATCCGGAGGACACCGACCTCACCGACAGCGGCCTGATGAACGAGGGCTACTGGTCGACGGCGCTCGGGCTGCCCGGCATCACCAGAGCGGCTGAGGAAACCATGATAGCTCGCGACTGCATCCTGGCCGAGACCGAAAATACTGCGATCCACATCGCCCACGTCTCCACGAGGGGAGGGGCCGAGATCATCCGGCAGGCGAAGCGCCGCAAGATCGCGGTCACTTGTGAGACCGCGCCGCACTATATCTATGCCACCGACGAATGGGTCAAGGACTACGACACGAATACCAAGGTGAACCCTCCGCTGCGCACCGAAGACGACAGGCTTGCGATAATAGAGGCCCTTGCCGACGGAACCATTGATTGCATCGCCACCGACCACGCCCCCCATCACATCGACGACAAGAATGTGGAATACACCCTCGCCGCGAGCGGGATTTCAGGATTCGAGACGGCGTTTTCCATCTGCTGGACGGTGCTGGTCAAGGGCGGGATACTTTCGCCGGAGGAGCTGTTCCGCAAGATGACCTCGGCCCCGGCGGAAATTCTCGGCCTCGACGCGGGCATAACAGAGGAAGGAAACGTCGCCGACATCGCGATAATAGCCCCTGACGCCGAATGGACCGTCGATCCGTCGAAATTCGTATCACGCGGACATAACTCCCCTTTCGGCGGGCGAACGCTTTCGGGAATGGTGAAATGCACCATAGCGGGCGGCGAGATCGTTTACGGAGGCGAATGGGCGTGCGGATAGACCGCCTGATCGGGAGAATAAGGGAAACCGAAAATCCTTCCGCGCTCGGACTGGACACGAAAATTGATTACGTGCCGGATGCACTGGCCCGCGCTCACACCGGAGCCGCGGAGGCGATATACGCGTTCAACTCCGCGCTTCTGAAAGCGCTGTCGGACATAATTCCCTGCGTCAAGATACAGGTCGCATATTACGAGGCGCTGGGCACGGCGGGCATGGAATGTTTCAAGCGCACTGTTGAGCGCGCGCAGGCGCTCGGTTATGTCGTCATAGCGGACGCCAAACGCGGCGACATCGGTTCCACCGCCGAGGCTTACTCTGCCGCGTATCTCAGGGACGACTCCCCTTTCCCCGCCGATTTTCTGACGGTGAACCCTTATTTCGGAACCGACGGCGTGTCGCCCTTCATCGCCGACTGCGCCGTGTCGGGCAAGGGGATATTCGCCCTCGCCAAGACATCGAACCCGTCGGGGAAGGAATTTCAGGACGTCATATTGCGCGACGGGCGGCCGATGCACGAGTTAGTCGCGGAAAAAATCGCCGAGTGGGGAGAATATCTGATCGGGAAAGAGGGTTTCAGCTCCGTGGGCGCGGTCGTCGGCGCCACTTATCCCACGCAGGGGGCCGCGCTCAGGCGCAAAATGCCTCGCGCGTTTTTTCTCCTTCCCGGATATGGCGCTCAGGGAGCTTCCGCGGAGCATTTGGCGGCTTGTTTCGACGAACGCGGCGAGGGCGCGGTGGTCGCGGCGTCGCGGAGTATTATATGTGCGCATATAAGACGGGGGGCTGACGATTTTGTTAGCGCGGCCAGGGAAGAGGCAATCAGGATGCGCGAAGAGATACGAAACGCGCTGAGACGCGTCTGATGCCGCGCGATTACTCGGCGCGCCTCGTGTTTAACGAGTGTATCGCTGAAGACATCGTGGAGTTATGTTTTGAACTCACAGAAGCAGAACCTTGGGGCTCCGCCCCAAACCCCGCAAGGGGACCGAGTCCCCTTGACCCCTTTTATAAAAAAATTAAGAGGGTGCAGGGAGCTTGCTCCCTGCCTGGGTTTGGGGCGGAGCCCCAAGGTCCGAACCCCGGCCAATTCGCGCATCTCGCCGCGCCGGGGGTTTTTCTGCGGCGGCCGGTAAGCATAGCCGGCTTCCGCCAGGACGAAAACATCGTGAGGTTTATAGTCGGGATCGCGGGCGAAGGCACGCGCAATTTAGCCGCGAAGAGACCCGGCGAGACGATAAAAATTCTCCTGCCGCTGGGAAACCCATTCCCATCCATCCCATCCGGGCGCAATATATGGCTGGTCAGCGGCGGCCTGGGCGTCGCTCCCCTGCTGTATCTGGCAAAAACGTTGAGCGGAACGGCCCGTGAGCTGAGAGCGTTTATGGGGTTCAGCGACGAGCGCTCAGTGTTCGGCGTTGAAGAGATGAGAGAGCTGTCCGAAATGACGCTCGACGTCGGGGGCTTCATCACGGACAAAGTATCCGGCGCGCTCGCGTCGGCACGGCCGGACGCGGTTTTTTCGTGCGGGCCGCTGCCGATGATGGGAGCGCTCAAAAAAATTTGCGCCGCGCGCGGCGTTCCCCTGTACGTGTCGCTGGAAGAACGCATGGGATGCGGCGTCGGCGCGTGTCTCGTGTGCGCGTGTGCCGCGCGTGGCGCGGCGGGATACAAGCGGGTATGCAGGGATGGCCCGGTCTTCGATGCGGAGGAGGTCGTGATATCGTGAAAAACATGTCGGTCGAGCTGTGCGGCGTTAAACTGAAAAGCCCGCTGATAGCCGCCAGCGGCACGTTCGGTTTCGGGCGCGAGTACGACGAGTTTTATAATATTTCCGCGTGGGGCGCCATATCGGTCAAAGGGCTCACCGACGAGCCGCGGGTGGGCAACCCTCCGCCCAGAATCGCTGAGACCGCATCGGGAATCCTGAACAGCGTCGGCCTTCAAAACCCCGGCGTGGACGCCTTCATTCGCGACGAGCTGCCGCGCCTCGTCGCGACGGGCGTCACCGTGATAGCGAACGTGGCGGGCTCCACCGTCGAAAGTTATACGGAGGCGGCGCGCAAGCTGTCGGATTCGCCCGTCGCCATGATCGAACTCAATATATCATGCCCTAACGTCAGACAAGGCGGCGCGCAATTCGGCGCGTCGCCGGAGGAAGCGGCCAGGGTGACGTCGGCGGTTCGCGGCGTCTGTTCGCGCCCGCTGATGGTGAAACTGTCGCCCAACGTCACGGACATAACGGCGATAGCCCGCGCGGTTCAGGACGCCGGAGCGGACGCCGTGAGCCTCATAAACACTGTCGCGGGAATGGCGATAGACGCGCGCGCGCGACGGCCCGCGCTGGCGAATATAACAGGCGGGCTTTCGGGCCCCGCGATAAAGCCCGTCGCACTGCGGATGGTATGGCAAACGGCGAAATGCCTGCGCATTCCGGTGGCCGGCATGGGCGGCGTCATGACGGGCACGGACGCCGCCGAATTCATGATCGCTGGCGCGACGGCGGTCATGGCGGGGACGGCGAATATAACCGACGTGATGGCGGGCCCCCGGATTCTGCGGGAGTTGGAGGAGTTTTTGGACGAAAACGGCATAGAGGACGTAAACGAACTCACTGGAAGCCTGATTTTAAATTGAGGAGGGCATGATCATGATTGAACCACTGGAGATATTGACAAAACTCGGGGCGCTTCAGACGGGACATTTCCGGCTCACGTCGGGGCGTCACAGCGACAGGTATATGCAGTGCGCCAGACTTTTCGAGCATCCGGCCGAGAGCGAAGACCTGTGCGCCCGCCTCGCCGGCGCGTTTCTGAGCGCCGGAACGAACGTGGACACGGTGGCCGGCCCGGCGCTTGGCGGCGTCATCATGGCCTACGAGGTGGCGCGCGCGCTCGGAGCGCGAAACATCTTCGCTGAGCGTGAAAACGGCGTCATGACGCTGAGACGCGGGTTCAAAGCCGAGAAGGGCGAACGTGTTCTCATCGTCGAGGATGTCGTGACCACCGGAGGCTCGGTGAAAGAGGTCGTCAAAATTATCAGGGATGCCGGCGCGATAGTGGCCGGAATCGGGGCGATAGTC
>JAIRKI010000098.1 GCA_031260185.1 Synergistaceae bacterium
CTGATACGCTGCCCTATATGCCGGAGCAAAGATGTCAGCCCAAGGGGTTCGGTAACGCGCGGGATCATGCTCCTGCCGACCGGA
Organism: Synergistaceae bacterium; assembly: GCA_031260185.1. Classification (GTDB taxonomy): domain Bacteria; phylum Synergistota; class Synergistia; order Synergistales; family Synergistaceae; genus JAIRKI01. The sequence continues at coordinate 85 of JAIRKI010000098.1, forward strand.
CTGCATCAGAACTTTGCTGAAGTTGATATACCACGCGTCTGGTGAACGAGATTCAGCTATCCGTCAGGCGATTCGCCGCCGAAAATCCGGCGGCGAATTTTTGACCGCTGAGCAAAGTCTGGCCCATATGCGGGACACAATTGAAGCGGGAGCGGAATGTGGAATCTGAAAAGCGCCGTGTTTTTGTCGAACCTTCCGCAGATCGCAGGTTGGCAGATCACGTTGAATTTCTGGCCCGCGTGAACGAAAACGCGGCGATACGGTTATACAAAGCATACGAAGAATCTCTCCGGTTTCTTGAGCACAGCCCCGAAAGCTGTCCGCTTTACATACCTCAAACGCCGATTGACGCCGAACTCAGATATAAACTGTTCGATAATCGTTACCGCATTGTCTTTGAAATAGTTAGCGGTACGGTTTATGTTTATGACATTCAGGATTGTCATCAAGACATTGATAAAAATCTGATATAGCCATTCCTTTCGCCGGACAAAAAACGACGCCGAACAACATCATTAAGAAGCTGATTTTTATAACGAAATCGGCAGCCGTTGTTGAAACAGTTACGTATTTTTTTTATCGTTTTTTTCTTCTTCGCCGAGCAAGCCGAGAAGATATTTTTTAATTTTTTCTATGTCATCCGTTTCCTCGACATAGCCGAAAATCATTTTAATCAACGATCTGAATTGGAAATCCGTCATGATTTCTTCTCCCTTCACCGTTATGCCGTTCATCATATGCTCACTATACTTTTATAAATGTCAGATATAAATTTTTCGTCGACGGTATCGCGCCAATTTTCGCCGAAATGACTGTGCCAGAGTTTCTCCATCCCCAGCGCCGTCTTGGTCATTCCGGGGATATGCGATTCGAAGATGCCGTACTCGCGCGCGGTCGGGCGCGCGATGCCGTTGATTTCCAAAAATTTTACCGTGTCGTCGAAACCGCCGTCGCTGTATATGTCGCCGCACGCCAGCATCGATATGGTAACGGCCACGCTGTGCGGCAGATGAGGGCTCGCGTTGCTCAAGCCGTACGAAATGGCGTGGTTCACGCCAACGCGCCCCCCTATGGAGCTGCTTCCTCCCAAAACAGACGCGACCGCCGACTCGGCGGCCTTGTCGATATCGAACTCGCTCAGGTCGCGCGAGAGCACGCGCCGGGCGATATCCGCGCCGTCGCGGGAATCCAGCGCCGCGTCGGGCGCGCTCGTCTTGCTGCGCGTTATCTCGCGGTGATGAAAGTAGCAGTCCATCATCGAGAAAAACCTGTTGAACTTCCTGGCGCCGGCGGAAAGGGCCGGGTCGATCACCGCGACTTTGGGCGCGACGTTGTCGTCGTTGATGCCCAGTTTCTTCTCGGGCCCGCGGAGTACCGCGATGGGCGTGACTTCGGCCCCCGTTCCCGCCAGCGTCGGCAGCACCCAGATGTCGGGGCCGCGCTCCATGTCCATGCCGTAGCCCTGGTATTCGGCGGCGGGACGGGGGTTCGCCAGGCAAATCGAGACCGCTTTGGCCAAATCCATTGTCGCGCCGCCGCCGACGCCGACTATCGCGTCGGGCATTTCGCGTTCATTTCTCAGAAGCGCCGTCACACTGTCGACGTCCCGCGCGCGCGGCTCCGAATGGGAAGCGTCGTACACGTACTTGCCGCTGCGGGCAAAAATCGGCGCGAACGCGGACTGCGGTTTCAATATCTCGTCGATTATAAAAAAGGGGCGCGGCGCCCTCTCGCTCAACAGCGCCAGCAAATCCCCGACTCCGTCGCGGGATGTGATTATTTCCGTGAAAATACGCGTCCGCCACCACGGGCGCGCGTCATTGAAATCCTCGTATGATATTGTTCCTCCGTGCATGGTCACACGCACTTCCTTTTTACGTTGAGATATATTCAAAAACTCCCGCCTTCCGCGAGGATGTTTTCCTGCTGTTTCTTGAAAGCCGTTATGAATGCGCCGAAACATTCTATTTCCCGCGCGTCCAAAGATTCGGTGGCGTTCCTGTATTCGTCGTGCCTGTTCATCTCGAAACAGCGCTCCAGCGCCTCGTTGAGACGGGCCAAATGATTTTCGGCGAAAGCGACCGCCGCCGGGGTATCTTCCGGCATACGGCGTATCGTCTCCAGCACCATATCGGCGAAATCGCATATCTCCAGTATCTTTTCCCTAAGCCGCGGCTTGCGGACAAGCGCCGCCATGGACCTCGCCGCCCCGAGTTTGGCCGAGCCCTCGAAAGCGGCCTGAGATTCCCTGCGCTGGGAGTTTTTGGGTATTTTCGCCTTTATCTCGCCGCGCGCCATTTTCACTTTGTGGGCGTCACTCATCGATTCGAGTGACTGACCTTCGTGCCCGCTATCTTTACGCTTCCCCGAACGTAAAAGCGTTACATAAAGAAACACTGTCAAAAACAATAAAAACACGATATAAACGGACATCGCCCCCTCGCCGTCCAAAAATCCGGATATCGCCATCAATATTCCCACTCCTGTCAGAAACGTCACCGCTGTTTTATTCATCGCCTTGAAATCACGCCCGCCTTCATCGATGAAAATATGTTTACCACCAGGGCCAGCCCGGATTATAACCTATCAATTCCCCGAAACGCGCCACCAACATGTTGCCCGCGAAAAGCGTGAAGACGCATCCGACCGCGAGAAACGGCCCCAGCGGAACGGCGTCCCCGCGTTTTAGTTTGCGCGCCGCGAGCATCGGGGCCACGACGATTCCCCCCGCGATGAATCCCATATAAAGGCCGAAGGCGCAATATTTCCAACCGACCGCGCCGCCTATCCCCGCCATCAGTAGGGCGTCTCCCCATCCCATGCCGCCCCCGCTGACAATGATTATCAGGGCTATGAAGCCAAAACCGAGCGCCGCCCCCAAAATTCCGTCGAGCAAAACGCCCCGTCCGGCGAAAGCGCGCAGCGACAGCCCGACCACTCCGAGCGACAAAGCCGCCGAGTCGTAAATATAGCCGTTTTCGAGATCGGTGAGCGCGTTGAACAGGGAAAACCACATGACCAGCACGGACACCAGCATGGCGCCGCTCACGCCCCATCTGCAAAACAACGCCGCCGTGAGCGCGCCCGAAATCACCTCCGCGAAAAAATGCCTGAGCTTTATCGGCTTACCGCAATAACGGCATTTACCCTTCAAAAACATAAAAGAAAGCATCGGCGCCAAATCGGCCGCCGACAACACGTGCCCGCAACTGTCGCAGACCGAACGCTCCCTTCCCCACCATTTACGCTCCGCCACGGTGCGCATTGCGGCGGCGTTGATGAAAGAGCCCGCGCCCGCGCCTCCCGCGAACATCAATATGACGGATATGATATTATTATCGAAGAGGGCGCTACCCATAAATTATACCTCCAGAGGAGAGGCGCAAACATTCCGCGGACATAAAAATAATCCACATTTGATGATTATAACAAAAAACGGCAAAATCGGCGCGATACCGACGATTTTCGACGCTCTATAAATTTCTCCCGCTGCCTGCCTGTATTGTTTGCCGGCTTGTCATAACTGATTCCATTTCTAAATCAACAAGGCATTAATTATCCAAGGCCATGAGGTAATGGAGCGTGTAATCTCCGGAGAGTTTTCAAGTTTAAAAGCTCATCGACCAAGTGATCCTCCAAAGCGTC
>JAIRKI010000111.1 GCA_031260185.1 Synergistaceae bacterium
TAGTCAAAATCGACGAGGACGGATATATCACGATAGTCTCCCCCGTTTTCGACGTGATAACGGTCAAAGGCATGTCCGTATATTCCGGGGAGATAGAATCGATACTGAAACTCCATCCCGAGATAAAGAACGCCGCGGTCGTGGGCGTTCCGGGGGGACGAAAGGGAGAATACGCGCGCGCTTACGTGACGCTGAAAGAGGGCAGCGGACTGAAACCCAAAGACATTCTCTCCTACGGCCGCGCGCGGATGCCAAACTACAAGGCGCCCAGATCCGTAAAAATACTCGGCGAACTGCCGACGGACAATTTTGGCAATGTGCTGAAACATGAACTCAAAAATCTCTGATAGCGCAGAGACGTCCCTGATTTCAAATCGGTATGATATAATGTCCGTTGCTTTTGGGGTGTAGCCAAGCGGCAAGGCAGCGGACTTTGGATCCGCCATCGATGGTTCGAATCCATCCGCCCCAGCCAGAGAGACACGGGGGAAGTCGGCTGGCTTCTCCCTTATTTTCCTGTCCGACGCACGGCGATTCCACGGGAGGAGTGTTGGGTGGATATGAGCGAACGACCGCAATCTGTCGGCGTCCTGATTCTCGCGGCGGGTAAAGGAATCAGGATGCGCAGCGACAAGCCGAAAGTCCTTCAGCCTTTACTTGAGGAACCCGTCATTTATTATCTCCTCAAGGCGGCTTCCGAAGCCGGAATGCGGAATACGGCGGTACTCGCGGGATACAGGGGCGAACTGGTCGAGGAATACGTAAAACGCGACTGGCCGGAGACGGAAGTGATATGGCAGAAAGAACAGCTCGGCACGGGGCACGCCGTCAAATCGGCACAGGCATGGTGGAAACGGTACGACAATCTGCTTGTGCTGTCGGGAGATGTTCCGCTGGTGCGCCATGAAACTCTCCTGTCGTTGTGGGACGAACATATCGCGTCGTCGTCGGCCTGCGCGCTGATGAGCTTCGTCGCGGACGACCCGGCGGGGTACGGAAGGCTGGCGCGCCTCGCCGACGGCGGCGTCAGGATAGTGGAGCAGAGCGACGCCACCGAGGAAGAACTTCTGATACAGGAGATAAACGCGGGCGTATATCTTTTCAATACGGCGGCCCTCTCGGGCGTCATAGACAAATTGACCGACGACAACGAGCTCGGTGAATATTATCTTACGGACACGGTACAATTGATAGACGACACCGAAGGGGATATCCGCGTCGTTTCTTGCGGTGACCCCGGGGAACTGGTCGGCGTGAACACGCCGAACGACCTCGCCATGGCGTCGGGTGTTTTGAGGAAAAGAATTCTCAACTTCCACATGGAAAACGGGCTGAAGTGCATGGATCCGTCCACGACATGGATAGGGCCGAGAGCGCGCGTCGCGCCCGACGTTATATTCGAGCCCGGCGTTCAGTTGTGGGGCAATTCGGTTATCGGAAACGGGTGCAGGATCGGCGCGTGGTCGACGTTGCGCGATGTCTCGATGGGGGAGGGTGCCAGAGTATACGGGCCCTCGGTCATTTCCGACTCAGCTATAGGCGCGAACGCGGAGGCCGGTCCGTTCGCTTTCCTGCGGATGGGCGTCAAAATGGAACCCGGCTCCAGGGTCGGGCGCTTCGTCGAGGTCAAAAACAGCACGCTGGGCGAGGGAGTGAACGCGATGCACCTCTCGTATCTCGGCGACGCGAGCGTCGGCAGGAATACGAATATCGGCGCGGGCACGGTGACGTGCAACTACGACGGGACGCGGAAAAACGCTACCGTCATAGGAGACGGCTGCTTTGTCGGAAGCGACACCATGTTCGTCGCTCCCGTTAAAATGGGGAATAATGCCGCTACCGCGGCAGGATCCGTGATAACGAAGGATATCCCTGACGGAAGTTTGGGAATGGCGCGCGAGCGCCAGATCAATATTGACGGCTGGAACGAGAGAAAGGGCATCGTTTCGGGCGGAGTTGAAAAGGCCGGTGACTGTCAGGCATGGAATCAGCTTCAAAAGATATAAAAATTTTTTCGGGCGGCGCTCACGAAGAGTTTTCAAAACACATCTGTCAGGTTCTGGGCATCCAAAGCGCGGAACGCAAGATATTCCGCTTCTCCGACGGGGAGATAGGGCTTTCGTTGCAGGAGAGCGTCCGGGGAACCGACGCTTTTATCGTTCAGCCAACATGCTGGCCCGTAAACGAGAACTTGATGGAGCTTCTCGTGATAGTGGACGCCATGAAACGGGCATCGGCGTTCAGGGTGAACGCGGTTTTGCCGTATTTCGGCTACGCGAGACAGGACCGCAAGGCGAAAGCGCGCGAACCGATAACCGCGAAACTGGTCGCCAATCTTCTGCAAAAGGCTGGCGCCGACAGAGTGGTGACCGCCGATTTGCACGCCGGGCAGATTCAGGGCTTCTTCGACATACCCGTCGACCATCTCACCGGAATACCTCTTCTCGCCTCGCACTTCAAGCGGATATTGAAACCGGAACTTAGGGAACATCAGGTGATAGTGGTTTCCCCCGACATCGGGGGCGTGGTGAGGGCGCGTAAATTCGCCGAGCAGATAAACGCCGAACTCGCCATAGTAGACAAGCGCCGCTCCTACGACGTGGCGAACCAGAGCAGCGTCATGGAGATAATCGGCGACGTGAGGGGGAAAACGGCCATTCTGGTCGACGATATAATCGACACGGGCGGCAGCATCGTCAACGCGGCCGCGGCGCTGGTGGAGTACGGGACGAAACGCGTGTACGCCTGCGCGGTGCATGGAGCGCTTTCGGGCGCCGCGATAGAACGCGTCAAAAATTCGGTGATAGAGGAGATGGTGCTCACCGATACCATACCCCTTCCGCCGGAAAAGCGCCTGCCCAAGATAACCACGATGTCGATAGCGCCGCTTTTCGCGGAAGCGATACGCCGAATACACCTCGATCACTCCATAAGCATTCTCTTCCAGCCCAAACCCAAGAGAAAAGAACGTTAAACCGGAAAAAAACAAAATCTTATATATTAAACGAGGAGGAATATGAATGGCGGTAAAAATTAAAATGTCAAGCCGCGCCGGCACGGGCAAAGGAGCGTGCCGCAAGCTGAGAGCGAAAGGCGTTGCTCCGGCGGTGTTTTACGGCCCAGAGTTCAAGGAAAACATAGCGGGCGCCGTCGATCTCAGGGAAATCTCGCGCGTCGCGAACGCCCCCAACCGGGAGACGAACATGATAGACCTGGAGCTTCCCGACGGCAGGGTGGAGATGACTCTGCTGCGCGAAGTCCAGCGTCACGCGCTCACGCGGAACATCCTACACGTCGACTTCTACCAGTTGGTGAAGGACCGCAAGGTAAAGGTCGCCGTCCCCGTGAGGCTGCTCAACAAGGACGCCTCGCCCGGCGTCAAGATGGGGGGCGTTCTCGAACAGCCTCTCCGCGATATCGAAATGATGGTGTTTCCCGGGGAAATTCCGGCCGAGATAGTGATCGACGCCGCGAAGATGCGGCTCGGCGACGAGATGTTCGTGCGGGAACTCCGGATGCCCGAAAGCGCGGAACTCGTGACCCCGGCGGACTCGGTGGTCGTCATGATAGCGCGCCCGCGCTCCGTCAGCGAAGCTGCCGAGCCTGCCGGCGAATCCCCGGCGGAGGTCGAGGTCGTGGGCAAGGGCAAACGCAGGGAAGAAGAGTCCGAAGGATAGAGGATTCGCGTTGAAACTCGTTGCGGGGCTCGGCAATCCCGGGCCCGAATATGTGTGGAGCCGGCATAACGCGGGATGGCTGGCCCTTGATTTTTTCACCGGAAAAGCGGGCCTGGGCGAGCCCCGCGCGAAATTCAACGGGGCTTTTTGGCCTTCCTCGAATGTGCTGGGCGAGAGCGTCGCTTTCCTCAAACCTTATACGTACATGAACCTCAGCGGCAAATCGGTCGCCGAGGCGGCGCGTTATTTCGACGTCGCCTCATCGGACGTGCTTGTCGTCTTCGACGACGTGGCGATTCCCTTCGGCGCATTGAGGTATCGGCCAAACGGCTCCGCCGGGGGACATCGCGGAATGATCTCCGCGCTCGCCGCCCTGGGCACGCTCGAAGTACCCCGCCTCAGGATAGGTATGGGCGCCCCGTCTCCGTCGTATGACATCAAGGATTGGGTGCTCGGCGCGATGTCCGAAGAACACCGCGCCGCGTGGCCCGACATCGAGGTTTTGGCCTGGGACGCACTGTCGAAATGGCTGAGCGGTTCCGGCGGCGAGGGGTTTACCCTGAGAATGAGCGAGGTTCCCGAAAAGTAATGGACGAAACGCGCTCCGGCGGACGCCTCGCGGGGCTGGACGCCACGTTCCGGCGCGGGAACGTCTCTCTTCACATGCCCGTCGCCGGAGCGGCGCGGCCTTGGATATGCAGGGAATTCGCGCACCATCTTCTGATTATTTTGCCCAACACGAGATTCGTCCGCGATTTCGCGGCCGACGCCGATGCGATGAGAAAATACGCCGAAATTCCCGCTGTTTTTGATCTGCCCGAGATGCCGATAACACCGTTTTCGGCGGATACGCAGGCTTACGAAGCCGCCAAAGCGTCGAGAGGCGAGACGTTGGGGCGATGGAACGACTTGGGCGGGATACTGCTGGCGACGCCGGGCTCGCTGATGGGGCCGCTGTCGACGGGCGGCGACAGGATCACGATTGCCGCCGGGCCCGGTTCGAGCCGTTCGGCGCTTCTGGAATGGCTGTCGTCGCACGGTTATGAAAAGACCGACCTCGTGTGGACACCGGGACAATTCACATACAGGGGAGGGATCGTGGACTTTTTCGATCCTTCCCATTCGTGGCCGGTCAGGGTGGAGTTTTTCGACGACGACATAGAGAGCGTGAGATACTTTGCCACCGACACGCAGCGAAGCGTCAGCAAGCTGACCCGCGTCGGCGTGATGGCGCTTTCGTCGAGGCGGGCATCCAGTCTGACCGATTTCTTTCCTCCCGCGATGCGCGTCGTTTTCGCGGAGCCGGCGGATTTGGAAAACGCCGCCGACAGTTACGCGTGGATGCAAGCCGGAATCGAAACCGCCCCAGGCGACGTTCGCGCCGAATGGCCCGACGTCGGGCGCGCCCTGGCGCTTTTTCCGAGAATACGGATGACTGCCGGCGTGGAACGGACGGATATCAAAAGCGGGATTTTGGGCATACCCAATTTCAGGGGCCGTTCGCGCGACCTCGAAGCGTACTGCGGCGGCATGAATGAAAGAGGCGTCGAAGTAGCGCTGATCTCGCAGTCGGAGCATTTCCGCGAATGGGGCGCGGGGATGGGTTACGCCGTGTCGGAGGGGTCGATTTCGGAGGGATTTTACGACGTCCTCAATAAAAAAATTTTCATGGGCGATTTGGAACTCTCTGGAATGGTCGTTTCGGGAGCGGGGGACGGCGCGAGGGTTCCCCTCGACTGGGGCGATCGCCTGATGCCGGGGCAATGGGTGGTTCACGACGATTACGGCGTGGCGAGATACATGGGTTCCGAACAGATATCGTCGTCGGACGGCGTGCGGGAGTATCTGGTGCTCGAATACGCCGAGGAGCGGCGTCTTAAAATTCCCGTAACGCACATCCGCAAAATATCTCCCTACAGGACGTATCCCGGAACGGAGCCGGCGGCCGACAGCCTGCGCGGCGGCCAATGGAAAAAAATGTCGCGGCGCGCTCACGAACAGGCCGAGACGGCCGCGCGTTATCTCGTGGACGTTTACGCCCGGCGCGAGACCGCGCCGGGACACGCGTTTGCGGGCGACGCGGAAGCCGAGGCCGCGTTCGAGCGCGCTTTCCCGTACAGGGAGACGGCGGATCAGCTGAAGGCCATAGACGAGATACTTAGGGACATGTCGCGGCCATTCCCAATGGACAGGCTGCTCGTGGGCGACGTCGGCTTCGGAAAGACCGAGGTCGCCCTGAGGGTTGCCGCCAGATGCGTGTTCGGCGGTTATCAGGCGGCGCTGATAGCTCCGACGACGCTTCTCGCCGAACAGCATCACGCGACGTGGAGCGCGCGCTTCGACCCTTTCGGGGTCAGGGTGGAGGTCGTCTCCCGTTTCGTGTCTTTGTCGAACGCGAAAAAAATCCTCGACGACACATCGTCTGGCAGCGTCGATATATTGATAGGGACGCACAGGATGCTGGGCCGCGACGTGTCGTTCAAAAATCTCGGGCTGGTGATAGTGGACGAGGAACACAGGTTCGGCGTGATGCACAAGGAGCACCTCAAAAACTTGTATCCGGGCGTAGACATTCTCATGCTGTCGGCCACTCCGATACCGAGATCGCTCCACCTGTCGCTGTCGGGATTGCGCGACCTCTCGGTGATCGGGTCTCCCCCGAGGAAACGCCTGCCCGTCATCGCCGCTTCCGGGACGTGGTCGGAGACGCTCGTCAAAAACGCCGTGCTGAGGGAGATGTCGCGGGGAGGCCAGGTGTTCTACGTGCACAACCGCGTGAATTCGATAGACCGCGAGGCATTGATGGTCAGGCGTATGTTCCCGAACTTGCGGGTGGGCGTGGCGCACGGGCAAATGCCCGAAAAAACGCTGAAAGAAACCATGGACAAATTCACCGCCGGCAGTCTCGACATACTGGTCTGCACCACGATAATCGAGAGCGGCCTTGATATGCCGCGCGCCAACACCCTTATAGTCAGCGACTCGCAAGACCTCGGCCTCGCCCAGATGCACCAATTGCGCGGACGCGTCGGGCGCAGGGAGGAGCAGGCATACGCGATGTTCCTGTATCCCGAAGGCGCGATACTCACCAAAGAGGCGGCCGAACGCCTCGAAGCGATAACGGCTTTCGGCGAGTTCGGGGCCGGTTATGAACTCGCCCGGCGCGACCTCGAAATACGCGGCGGCGGCGAGCTGGTCGGCACGGCCCAGCACGGCAGCCTTGGGCGCGTCGGTTTTCAACGGTATTGCGACCTCCTGGAGGAAGCGATTCGGCGTATAAAGGGCGGCGCTGAAGAGAGCACTCAAGTCGAGGTGATGATTCCGTCCGCGATACCGGACGGGTATATACCGCAGGAGAGCCTGAGGGTGGCGCTCTACAGGAAACTTCTCTGGACTGGGGACATTTCGGCGCTCGACGCGCTGCACGAGGAGACGACAGACCGTTTCGGCCCCATTCCGCGCCCGCTCCGGTTTCTCTTCGACGTGTCGCGGATGCGCGTCGCGGGGGCGGATTTCGGAATATCGAAAGTCCTGTGCGGCGCGGACGAGACCGCCGTCCAATGCGCGCCCGACAGCCCGCTCTTCAAGATGAGCCCGCCCAAAGGATGGTTCCGTCACTCGCAAGGTTTTCTCGGCCCCGGCGGTTTATCCTCCCTGGGACATTTCATTTCCCACATGGAATCGCCGCGGGACGCATAAAACCGCGTGTTCGTTTACGATAGTCCGTAAGCGTCGGCAAAACAGTCACAAAAGACCTTCCGAAATTAATCTCCGGCCTATTTTCCCGTTTATGCCACGACAGACGCTGTTTCGAGAGTGGTGACCGATGTATGGGTAAATTGCTCGCGAACTTAGTTACGGCAATACTTTACCGGTCATCCTAAGGTGAATTGCAAAAGTAAGTTCCAGATGGGTAATAGCCCATGTGAATGTAAGATTAAATTCCAGAAACATCGACATACTCTGTAATTGAGAGGAGAAAATGTGGTGAAAATGATAATATTTCTTACGT
>JAIRKI010000122.1 GCA_031260185.1 Synergistaceae bacterium
GAAAAAACTTGGGCAAATATGAAACGCGCTTTGATAGATACGATTCCTACTTGTGAAAATGTGCCGGCGGCGGTTTATCAGTATTTTGGCGTTGATATTTTTTAAGTTAAAATACTATATTGCTTGGGAGGCGTTGATTTACGTGAAAAAAATTGTTTTATCTTGCATATTTTCGATCCTGCTCGTGAGTTCCGTTTTGGGCGTTGGCGCAGAGGCCGCGAAGTACGCTTCGTGGAACGAAATAATAGATGAGATGCATACGGTGCTCGACAAGGCCGACGATGCCTATCGCGGAGGGGACGCCGACGCGGGGAAGAATTTCGTGAACGACGCCTATTTCGGTTTTTACGAAAAAGAAGGCGTCGAGCGGGCGGTTCTCTCTTACGTTTCCGGCAAAAGGGCATCGACGGTCGAGTATCAGTTCAGCGCGGTGAAGCGCTTGATGACGGAGGGCGCTTCGGTCTCCGAAGTGCGGGAATCCCTGCGGCTTCTCAAAAAAATGCTTCGCGAGGACGCGAATCAGCTCGACGGCAAGGAGGAGAGCGCGGCGGGCGTGTTCGCGGCATCCATTCTGATAATCCTGCGCGAAGGTTTCGAGGCGATACTCGTCATAGCGGCGATAGCCGCGTATCTGACCCGTTCGGGAAACGGTGCGTCGAACAGAGTCGTCTACGGAAGTTCCGTAGCCGCTTTGATAGCGTCGGCGCTGGCGGCGGTTGCGCTGCAATACGTCTTCGAGATGAGCGGGACAGCGAATCAGGAGATAATGGAGGGCGCGGCGATGTTGCTGGCGGTGGCGGTGCTGTTCTTCGTCAGCAACTGGATGGTGTCGAAAGCGGAGAGCGAGGCCTGGAAGAATTATATCGAGAACAAGGTACAGACCGCCGTCGAGACGGGAAGCCGGTTCGCGCTCGGCGCGGCGGCGTTTCTCGCGGTGTTCCGCGAAGGCGCGGAGACCATACTCTTCTATCAGGCCCTTTTCGCCGAGACGGAGACGTACAAGAACATGGCGTGGGCGGGTTTCGGAGCGGGATGCGTCGTCCTGGTATTCATCTTCCTGGCGGTGCGGTACGGCTCGCTTGTAATCCCGATAAAGCCCTTCTTCATGGGGACGAGCGTCCTGATGTACATAATGTCCATAGCTTTCGCGGGCGGCGGGGTCAAGGAGCTTCAGGAAGCCGACGTGGTGAGCGTGACTCCGGTGAGTTTCGTGGAGAGCGTGGATATATTGGGTATTTATCCGACTGTGGAGACGCTGCTGCCTCAAATGGCGTTGCTCGCGCTCGCCGTCGCGTCGATATTCCACTATCGCGCGAAGGGGCGCAAAGCGAGAACGGCGGCGTGACTTCATCAGCCGGGGGAAAAATAAAAATATTGAGGGAGGTTTTTTGTAATGAGATCAGGCATGGTTTTTTTGGCGGCGGCGCTCGTAATTGTATTGGGGACGTTCGGGACCGCGGGCGAAGCGGGAGCGCCGGCGCCGGGAGAGGCAACGGCGGGTTTCGAGGAGTTTCCGATAGGAGACGACCAGATAGTCGGGCCGCTCAACATAGCGGGGGTTTATTTCCAGCCCGTGGACATGGAGCCGGCCACCGCCGGCGGACTGCCCGCGTCTCGGGCGGACATGCACCTGGAGGCCGACATAACGGCGGTGGCGGGCAACGAACTTGGATTCGGCGCCGGGGATTTCGTGCCGAATCTCACGGTGAGATATATAGCCGAGAAACGGGGCGGCAAGAAAACAGAGGGCGTTTTCATGCCGATGAGCGCTTCCGACGGCCCGCACTACGGCAACAATGTCAAGCTCGACGGCGCCGGAACTTACAAGATAACTTTCATCATAGAGAGCCCTGAAAAACAGGATTACCTGCTTCACGTCGACAAAGAGACAGGCGTGACGGGAAGATTCTGGAAAGAGCCGATCACCGTGTCCTGGGATTTCGATTTCATACCCAGGGCGTGGTAATCCATAAAGCGGCGGATTTCCTCCCCAAATCCCACGCAACACGTTCGTTTTTTGTTTGCGCGTCCTTGACGGCGCGCAAACAAAAATTTTTACAGGAGAATTTTCATGTTGGAATATCTCATAAAAATTATCGCGGATACTTTCTGGGCGTCGATCGGATTGTCGCTTTTGGCGTCGCTCCTGCAAAAAACCGCGGGCTCCGCACGCACCCGCCAAGGAGCAAGCTCCCCGGACCCTGAAAAGGGGTCAAGGGGACTTGTCCCCTTGCGGGGTACGGGGCGGAGTCCCGTTGATTTTTACCGCGGCGCGGCTTTCGGCGTCGCGGCGGCTTTTATATACGCCGTTCTGAAACGCGGCACAGGTTTTGCCGTGAGGGAATATTACGATCTCGGCGCGCTCGCCGTATCTCTCGCCGGCGTCGCCGGCGCGATCGTCTCGGAAGCGTTCGCGTTCGGGGAATCGGACGTGAGGGCGTTCGAACGGTTCAGGCGTTTTTCGGTCTTTTGCGCCGCGTCCGGGCTGTGCGCGCTCTCGTTTCCGAATATAATGCTTTACCCTTTCGCGTTTGCCGTGGGGATGGACAATATCTGGAACGCCGATTTCGGGCTGAGAGTCGCGGGATACGCCGCGGGCCTGTTGATTTCGATTTGTACCGGAGCCGCGCTGTATCGCGTATCGCGTTCCGCGTCGCGGAGAGCGTCCCTGCTCGCCGCTCTGCTGTCGCTCGCGGTCATTCTGCCCAAGCTGATCCTGTCGGTGACGCGAACGCTCGTCGGCAGGGACCTCATCCCGAGATACAAGCCGCTCACAAAGTTAGTGATGTGGTGGGTTGAGAGAGAGAATTATTTCGTCTACGCGTTGATGGCCATATGCTCCGTCCTCGCCGTGTTCGCGATCGCGAGAGGCGTCAAGGGCGGAGTTTCGGGCGCGAACCCGGCCGAGGTGAGACGCGCCAGATATATGTCGCGCCTGGTTCGCAGGTTCGGCCTGTCGGTCATTTTGGGCGTGACGCTGTCGTGCCTGACCCTCACCGTCGGCGCGGCTTACAGCAACAGGGGCGTCGAACTCGTTCCGCCCGTCGAGCTTCCCGCGCGGGACGGCAAAATAATCATTCCTCTCGATACGGTGAACGACGGACATCTGCGCCGTTTCGTCCATCAGGCGCCGAAAGGCTCGTCGACCGTGGGCGTGCGGTATATCGTGGTGAAAAAAAACGAGACGGCCTACGGGGTGGGGCTCGACGCCTGCGACGTGTGCGGCCCGACAGGATATTACGAGCGCAAGGGACAGATCGTCTGCATACTGTGCGACGTGGTGATGAACAAATCCACCATAGGTTTGCCGGGCGGGTGCAATCCCGTGCCGCTCGCCTTCAGGATAGAGGAAGGGAACATGATAATCGAGACATCCGATCTCGCGGCGGAAGCGAGACGTTTTTAGGAGGCGGCGGCAATGTTTTTGAGAATGCTGACAGGCGCGATATCGAGACAAAAGGCGCGCGCGCTCACGATAGCGCTCGCGATGGCGCTGGGGGCGTCGCTCGCGACGTCGATGCTCAACGTCATGCTCGACGTTGGCGACAAGGTCAATCAGGAGTTGAAGGCTTACGGCGCGAACCTCACCGTCGTCCCGAGGAGCGCCTCGATAATGGGCGATCTTTACGGGGATGCCGGCGGAAACAGGAAAGCGGAAAAATTTCTCGCGGAGGATGAGTTGCCCAAACTCAAGACGATTTTCTGGGCCTTCAACATAGTGGATTACACGCCGTATCTCGATGTCACCGCTTCCGTCACGGGACCGAAGGGGACTTTCGACGCTCCGGTGTCGGGAGTGTGGTTCGACAGGCGTTTCGACGCGCCGACCGGGGAAGCCGTGGAAACCGGCGTGATAAGGATGAAATCATGGTGGCGGCTGGAGGGCGATTGGCCCGCCGAGGACGCGTCCCAATGCGTCGTCGGCGCGAACCTCGCGTCGAAGCTGGGCGTCGTGGTTGGGGACACGTTGAACGCCGCGGCGAAAAAATCGGAGACCGTCACGGCGTCAGGCATTTTTCACAGCGGCGGGGACGAGGACGACGCGCTGTTCGCCCCGCTCGCCGTCGCGCAGCGAATCGCGGGCAAGCCGGGGCTGGTGAGCCGGATCGAGGTGAGCGCCCTCACAACTCCCGAAAACGAACTCGCGAGGCGCGCCGCGCAAAACCCGAACAGCCTCTCCCGCCACGAGTGGGACACGTGGTATTGCACGGCGTACATAAGTTCCATAGCCTATCAGATAGAGGAAGTTGTGACCGGCGCGAGGGCCAAACCGGTGCTGAGCGTCGCCGAGGGAGAAGGCGCGATTTTGAGAAAGACGCAGTTGCTGATGCTCCTGCTCACGGTGCTCTGTCTTGCCTGCTCCGCGCTCGCCATTTCAAACCTGGTGACGGCGAGCGTCATGGAGCGCGGCGCCGAGATAGGTTTGCTGGAGGCGGTGGGGGCGTCGCGTTTCGACGTTTCCGCCCTGATTTTGGCGGAAGCGCTCGTCACCACGCTCACGGGCGGCGCTGTCGGATATTTCGCGGGGCGCGTCTTCGCGCAGATAATCGGCCGTAGCGTGTTCGGCTCGCCGATCAATTCCAACGCCTTGGTGCCGCCGCTGGTGGCGGTTCTGGTGACGGCCGTCACCATAGCGGGCAGTCTGCCGGCCATAAGGCTTCTGATGTCGATGAAGCCCGCCGAGACGCTGCGCGGTTAGTACCTTACGGACACGTTTCACCAATAAAAACAACAATTTGGGTTGCGGGCGTAGCCCGCTTTAGGAGGAAAAACGCCATGACCAACCGGCGAATGTACTTCAAGATGATCGCGAGTTCCATACTCCGCCGCAAATCCCGCGTGACCGTCGCGCTTTTGGCCGTCGCGTTGGGCGCGGCCGTACTGCTGGGCCTCTCCGCGATAAGCCGCGACATTCCGCGCCAGATGGGCCGCGAGTTCCGAAACTACGGGGCCAACATGGTCTTCGCGCCGGCGGGCGATAACGCGAAACTCGAAATCCGGGACGCGAATCGCGCCGCCGCCGCGATCCCCGCCGATTCGCTGATAGGGATGACGCCCTACCGTTACGAGACGGCGCGGATAAACATGCAGGGATACGACATAGTCGGCGTGGATTTCGCGCGAGCGCGCAAGACCAGCCCGTTCTGGCGGGTCGATGGAAAATATCCCGAGGCGGAAAACGAGATTTTGCTGGGAGCGGATATCGCCGATTTCACCCAACTCGCGCCCGGCGCTGAAATGAGTATGACGGGCCGCGCCGGTGACGGGTCGCGCTACAGGGGCGACATGAAAGTATCCGGCATAGTGCGGACCGGCGGCGTGGAGGACGGCTTCATTTTTTTGAGGCTGGACGACCTCGAACGTCTCGCCGGAAACCCCGGGACGGCCGACATCGTGGAACTGAGCGTGGCCGCGGGCACGGACGAGTTGAACGCGCTCGTCTCGCGCATCGGCGGCGACGCCAGCGGCATAACCCCAAAATTGGTGAGGCGCGTGACCCAATCGGAGACGACCGCGCTGTCCAAACTGCGCTCGCTCATATTGCTGGTCTCGGCGGTCGTACTAGCGCTGACCATGATATGCGTCGCGACCACGATGATGACCGTGGTGATGGAGCGCCGCAAGGAGATTGGTCTGAAAAAAGCGCTGGGCGCCGACAACGGAGGCATCTCGATGGAATTCATCGGCGAGGGCGTACTTCTTGGCGCCGCCGGCGGAGCGCTCGGCTCGGTACTGGGTTATTTCATGAGCGAAGCCGTGAGCGTCAACGTATTCGGCAGAAGCATCGCAATGCCGTGGTATTTCCCGGCGCTCGCGGTTCTCGCGTCGGTGGCCGTGACGGCCGTAGCGTGCCTGCCTCCGGTGAGACGCGCGACTCAGGTGGAACCCGCGCTTGTACTGCGCGGAGAATAAGACTCCCAAACCCGCGGGCTCTGCCCGCGCCCGCCGGGGAGCTGGCTCCCCGGCCCCTCTCAAATTTTTTTATTTTCACCCGCGGAGGGGACTGGTCCCCTTGCGGGGTACGGGGCAGAGCTCCGTTGTTTTGAGCAGACAGGAGAAATAAATGGACATTTTGAAACTGGCAAACGTGTCGAAGATATACGGTTCCGTAAAGGCCCTGTACGAGGCGAACATGTCGGTGGCCGGGGGCGAATGGCTTGCCATCATGGGCCCTTCAGGCTCCGGCAAGACCACGATGATGAACATAATCGGCTGCATGGACCGTCCGACGAGCGGCAGCGTGCTGCTCGACGGAACGGACGTATCGGGTCTTTCGGCGCCGGAACTCACCCATATCCGGCGCGACAAGATAGGGTTGATATTTCAGCAGTTTCATCTCATCAGTTACCTAACCGCGGTCGAAAACGTCATGGTCGCGCAGTATTATCACAGCATGACCGACGAAGGCGAAGCCTTGCGGGCGCTCGCGCGGGTCGGCCTGGAGGACAGAGCCGGGCACCTTCCGCGCCAACTGTCGGGCGGCGAACAACAGAGAGTCTGCATAGCCCGCGCGCTGATCAATTATCCGAAACTGATACTGGCCGACGAACCGACGGGAAATCTCGACGAGACGAACGAGGGAATAGTGATAGATATATTCAGGCGTCTGCACGGCGAGGGCAGCTCGATAATAGTTGTCACTCACGACCCCGAGGTGGCGGAAGTGACAGACAGAACGGTTTTTCTGGAGCACGGCAGGATAGCGAAGACCGTATCGAACCGCTGAAGACTATGGCGGTCACTGCTCCACTTGTTCGAGACCGCGTTCGGCTTTTACCGTGAGCGATGTCAGGGCTAGGCGCAGATACGGCTCGCCGTCGTCCTCGTAATTTTCCAGGACTCCCGCCGCCTCGACCCAGTCGTTTTCGTTCGGGTAAGCGGTTTCCCCGTCCTTCCACACGACCTCGAACCCGGCGTTGGCGTCGTAACCGCAGCATCCGGGACCGTAGCGGAACACATAACAGACAGGCGGCGATATCTCGTCGTCGAGTCCAAACATGCCCTCCAGTTTGATGGAGCGCCCGAGGTATTCGTCGGGGTTGAGGTAGACGTCGTTGATCTGCGCGACGAACATCTTTTCTTTTATCTCGACGACGTCGCCCGCAAACGACGCGACGGGCGGCAAACATAAAATCAAGGCAAAAAACAGCAATTTTTTCATTTTACCGAACATCCCCCGGCGATACGCTCCCCGACGCGCGTTCCCTCAGAAGTTTGACGGCGCAGCAGGCGAGAAACGCCAAAATATTGACCGATACCACGCTCGCCCCCGTCGGAGTGGCGTATATATATGATACCACGACCCCGACCACAAAACAAAACAACGATATCACGGCCGACGAAATGACCACCGTCCTGAATTTCGAGAAAACGCGCATGGAGGACAGGGCGGGGAAAATTATCAGGCTCGATATGAGAAGCGCGCCCATCATCCTCATGCCAAGCACTATGGTGACGGCCGAGAGCACGGCGATGAGAGCGTTGTACACCCCCGCTTTCACTCCGGTCGCGCGGGCGAACGTCTCGTCGAAGGTCACAGCGAATATCTTGTTGTAAAACAGGACGAACATCACCAGCACGCAGACCGACAGCGCCACGCTGATATAAACGTCCGAGCGCCTCATCGACAGTATGCTGCCGAACAGATAGTTGCAGACGTCGATATTCATGCCGGTGGTGAGCGATATCACCATGACGCCTATCGCCAAAGACGCGGTAGATATCAGCGCTATCGCGGCGTCGCCCCTTATCTTGCCGCTCTCGCTTATCCGAAGCAGACCGAACGCGGCGAGCATGACGGCCGGAATCGACACCGCGAGAGGCGCCGCGCCGATCGCCATGGCCACGGCGAGCGCGCCGAAGCCCACGTGAGACAGGCCGTCCCCTATCATCGAGTATCGCTTCAGCACCAGACTCACCCCAAGCAGCGACGCGCAGAGCGATACCAGCGCGCCGACGATGAACGCCCTCACCAGAAACGTGTACGAGAACATCTCGCGCAATACGCCGAACAGATCAGTCATTTCCGAGGCCTCCGATGAATTTTTCCCCAATGTCGCTTTCGAGATAATCCTTCCCGCTCGCGAAAAAGACGCCGCCATCCCGCGCGTGCAGAACGTGGGAGGCCTCGGAAACGGCCCTCCTCACGTCGTGCGACACCATGATAACCGTGACGTTCCCCGCCGAGCGAATTTCGGAGAGCGCGCCGTAAAACTCGGCCGCCGCTATCGGGTCGAGCCCGGCGACGGGCTCGTCCAATATCAAAAGACGCCCATCCGAACAGAGCGCGCGAGCGAGCAAAACCCTCTGCCGCTGCCCGCCCGACAGTTCGCCGAAATTTTTGCCGCGCAATTCGTACACACCGAGACGCTTCATGTTGTCGGCGGCGAGCGTCCTGTCGCGCCGAGAATAGAACGGGCGCAACCCTCCGGAGGCGAGGCGCCCCGAGAGAACAACCTCGAAAGCCCCCGCCGGAAAGTCGGCCCCGCCGACGCTTCTCTGCGGCAGATAACCGACGTTCTGGGGCGCGAGCCCGTCGCCGTATTCGATGCGCCCCTCGATCGGGCGCAGCAGGCGCAATATCCCCAAAACAAGCGTGCTCTTGCCGGAACCGTTCTCACCGGTGACGCACACGTAGTCTCCCGCGCCGACGCTGAAATTCACGCCTCGCAAAACAGGAACGCCGTTATAGCCGAACGCCGCGCCGACGCAGGAGACCAGGGA
>JAIRKI010000017.1 GCA_031260185.1 Synergistaceae bacterium
CCGCCGCCTCCGCAACCGCCGTTACTACCCGCCACGGCGAACAATCCCAACATGCACATAAACAGACATAAATTTCGCAAGTTCATCTTCCCCTTTCTAAGCGACCTGAGGATACAAAATTAAGCCGTTTTTGTCAATCTATATACAGCTGTTGCAGTTACTTTTGCAATTGAGTAATCGATATAATCAATACAGGAAATTGCGTCATTGTATATATAATCCTGATGTTTCACTATATAATTATGATACATTATTGAATCGAGACGATGGGAGGCTGTTGAAAGATGAAAATATTACTGGTTAATGGCAGTCCCAATCAATGCGGCTGTACCAACCGGGCCTTGACCGAAATTTTGAATACTTTGCGGGAAGAGGGACTGAGCGCTGAAATTTTTTGGATAGGCAATAAGCCAATCTCGGGATGTATCGGCTGCGCAAAGTGCGAGAAAATCGGAAAATGCGTGTTTGACGATAAGGTGAACGAATTTCACGAGATCGCGAAAAGCGCGGACGGCTACGTCTTCGGCAGCCCCGTACACTACGCTTCCGCAAGCGGGGCAATGATATCCTTTATGGATAGGGTTTTCTTCTCCGATCTCTTCGGCCGAGGCAACCAGACTTTTCGTTTGAAGCCCGCCGCCGCCGTTGTTTCAGCGAGGCGCGCCGGAACGACAGCCGCATTCGATCAAATGAACAAATACTTCACCATCCAGGAGATGCCGGTCATATCGTCCGTCTATTGGAATATGGTTCACGGCAATACCCCTGAAGAAGTGGAACAAGATTTGGAAGGATTGCGGACCATGCGAGTCCTCGCAAGGAATATGGCTTATTTTCTTCGATGCAAAGCGGCCGGAGAAAAGGCCGGCATACAGTTGCCGCCTTCTGAAAAGCCAATCTTTACAAATTTTGTACGGTAAAAAATTTCCTGAAAGGATCGGTATGTGATAATGAAAATAACCGTTTCAGCCCACAGAGGATCGATGGAGTTATAAATCACGCGCGGCGGCGGCAAGAAGCAACCTGAACATCTACATTGGACGCATATCATCATTTCCAACGCGAAGGCTTTTGTGCGGGGAACTTTTCACGGATTGGACGCCAAGTATTTGCAGCGTTATTCAGATGAGTTTTGCTATCGGTTGAATCGGCGATATTTTGCCCATGACATCTTCTCTCACCTTGCTAATGCGTGCGCTTGTGCTACACCAAAACCGTATTATGCTCTAATTGTATAGTCATATTACTTTATGATGTATTGCGCTGTATCGGCACTTCCACAATAGTGACTATGCCGACGAGCCATAACAAAAAACCCAAAGGCGGCTCACGCCGCCCTTTCGCGAAAATTTTTATTCTTTCCGGCGGTTACTGTTTTTCTTCGGCTGTTTTCAGTACCTTCCTGCCGCGGTAATAACCGCAGTGTCCGCAAGCTCTGTACGTCTGGATTTCCTCGCTGCATTTCGGACATGTCGTCATCTGCGCGGCGCGAAGAGCCCCCAGGAATTTCGCCTTGCGGTTATGCGTGCGGGCGTGGGAAATTCTTCTTTTCGGAGTCGCCATCATCTTCCCCCCTTACATTATCACAAAGTTACAAAAATAAACCGTCACAGCAAACTTTTCAAAACCCGCAGTCTCGGGTCCGAGTCGTCCGAGGCGCAGCCGCAGTCGCGCGCGTTTCTGTCGCGCCCGCAAACCGGGCACAATCCCTTGCAATCCTCTTTGCAAAGCGCGCCCTCCGGCAGATTCAGGATCAAAGTCTCCCATATATACGGCGACATCTCCAACTCGGCCCGGAATCCGTCCAGCCGTATCGCATCCGTGTCGCCGTCGGGAGCGTCGACGGTATCGCGCAGGGTAAAAAGATACCTCATATCGCCCTCGATCGCGATACCCGTCTCCGCTAGACAACGCGAGCACGGCAGACTGAACGCGCCCGACAGCGACACGCGCGTCACGATATCGTCACTCGCGTAATTGGCGGATATCCGAACCGAGAGCGGCGCGAGCGGCGTGTAATCCTGTCCCCAGTATTCCACCACCGCGCCGTCAAACGGCAGTTCAAAGCGTTCCTCGCGCGGTTCCCCGTTCTTGCGGACGGACGATATCAAAATGCCGCAAGCCCACTCCACGGGGAAAGACACGAGGCGTCTCATATCAGCCGCGCCCGCTCAACTCGAAGGTGTCGCGCGCTATCATCAGCTCCTCGTTGGTGGGAACCACCAACACGCTGACTTTGGAATCGGGCGCGCAGATGAAACCTTCCTTTCCGCGGAGAGCCTTGTTTTTTTCGGGATCTATCTTGATTCCCATGAATTCCAGGTTTTGAAGCGAGAGACCGCGGACGATATCGCTGTTCTCGCCTATGCCGGCCGTGAAAACCACCGCGTCCACGCCGCCCATCACCGACGCGTAAGCGGCGATATATTTCGCGACGGACCTCGTGAGCATCTTTATCGCGAGCGAGGCGCGCTCGTTGCCGCCGTCAGCCGCGGTCTCGACATCGCGAAGGTCGCTCGACACGCCGGATATACCCAGTATGCCGCTTTCTTTGTTCAATACGGAGTTCGTTTTGGCGGCGCCGCCCTCTTTTTCCACCAGGAAGAGCGCCACGTCGCTGTCGATGTCGCCGCACCTCGTGCCCATGATCACGCCGGGCGACGTGCCCATTCCCATGCTGGCGTCCACACTGCGCCCGTTTTCGACGGCGGTTATGGAACTGCCGTTGCCCAGGTGACAGACGACGAGTTTGAGCGATTCCACCGGACGCCCGAGTATCTCGGCCGCGCGGCGCGAGACGAACGCGTGACTGGTGCCGTGAAAGGAGTACCGGCGCACCTTGTCCCGTTCGTAATATTTATACGGCACCCCGTATAGGAAAGCCTCGGGCGGCATCGTCTGGTGAAAGGCGGTATCGAACACCGCCACGTGGGGAATGCCCGGCAGACTGCCCTGCATCGCGTCGATGCCCGCGAGATTCGCCGGATTGTGAAGCGGGGCGAGAAACGCGCAGTCCTCGATGCTTTTTTTCACGGAGTCGTCGACCAACACAGATTTCGAATATTTTTCGCCGCCGTGAACCACGCGGTGCCCAACCGCGGATATTTCGCCGAGGCTCGATATGACGCCGGTTTTTTTGTCCGTCAGAAGCGAGAGCACGATCTTTATCGCTTCGGTGTGATCCGGTATATCGTCGTTCAGGATCGTTTCCCCTCCGGGAAAACTCTTGTGCTTTATGCGCGAACCCTTTATGCCGATTCGTTCCACAAGCCCTTTGGCCTTCACCGATTCGTCCCTCATGTCGAAAAGCTGGTACTTGAGAGAGGAACTGCCGCAGTTTAAAACAAGAACACTCATGATATACTCATACCTCCTTGATCTTATTGCCCCTCCGCGATCAATGTGGCGATACGGGGAAAGGGGTTTTGTATCGCGTGAAAACAGCCGGTATAATAGCGGAATATAATCCACTCCATAATGGCCATGAATATCATATCAGGAAATCCGGGGAATGTGCGCGAATTGACGCGATTTTAGCTTTGATTTCGTCAAATTTCACGCAGAGAGGCGAGCCGGCCGTCGTTGACAAAACAGCCCGCGCCCGCATGGCGCTCGCGTGCGGGGCGGATCTGGTATTGGAACTTCCCTGCGCGTTCTCCTGCCGCAACGCGGGAATTTTCGCCGACGCCGCCGTCGATATGCTGGCCGCCGCCGGAGTCGCGCTCATTTCGTTCGGAACCGAAGCCGGCGAGGAAAAAAGGGACATCTTCGGTAAAGCGGCGGACATACTTAACGAGGAACCCGAGACATTCACCACCGTGCTCAAAAAATATCTGCGGGAGGGAAATTCATTCGTCAAGGCGAGGAGCGCCGCGCTCGAAGAAATGCTGCCCGGCGTATCGGAATTGCTCAAAAGCCCCAACAACAACCTCGCGCTCGCCTATATAAAGAGGATACGGCAAAAAAAATATCCCGTCGAAACGCTTCACGTGCGCAGGCAAGGCCCCGGCTTCAACGACCTCCATACCGCGGAAAACGGGCTTGCGAGCGCGTCGGCGATACGTGAGATGGTAATCCGCGGAGACGAAGAAACATACCGCCCCCTGTTGCCGGAAGCCTCGATGAATATTTTGAGACAGGAAATGAGCAACGGGCACGCGGCCGTGAGAAAATCCTTGTTCTGGCGCGCGGTGAGGACCGTCTTGCTGCGGGCTTCGCCCGATGAGCTGGCTGACGTCGCCGAGATGAGCGAGGGGTTTGAGAACAGGATGAGAAGAGCCGCGTATGACGCGGTTTCGATGGATGATTTCGTGGAGCGGTGTTCGGAGAAAAGATACCCGATGAGCAGGGTGCGGCGCTACTGCGCGCATATACTGCTGAACCTCCGCCGGGAAGCGAGCCTGCGTTTCCAAAGACACGGCCCGGCCTATCTCAAAGTGCTCGGGGCGAACGCCGCGGGCCGGCGCGTTCTCAAATCGATCGGCGGCAAATCCCCGCTTCCCGTGCTGTCGAGAGCGGGCGGCCGCGTCGGCCCTTACGCGATGGAGATACTCCGTTTCGAAAGGGCCGCGACGGAAATATGGGAGACGCTGACCGACAACCCCGGAAACGACGCCGAACGCCGCGCCGTCCCATTCATATGCCCGTGACGCGCGGCGCGGAGAAAACAAGCGCTATACAATCGCAGACGTTGCTGTATATACTTGTTTAAAGCCGCGTGAAAAGTTTTCCTCTATATAATATCTCGCTTATGCGCCTCTTTAATTTTTTCAACGGAGTCATAAAGATTTTAGGCACAAGACATGCGCACAAGCACCAGCATATTCCCTTGATAAAAAACAGCTTGTCATGCGGTATGCGCTTATAAAAACGATAGCATCTGATAAGATATGAAATTGCCTCGCGCTTTTTCCCGTTTTTAAACAATCTCAGCGCTATTGTAAACTGGGAAATCCATACAAAAGCGACTAAATCGGGATAGGAAGGCAGATATGGTCTAATTCCATTTCTAAATCATTATGTATATAATATTCCCAAAGAACGCCAGGAGGGGATATTATGGCTCGAAAAGCGAGCGGGCTGACCGTGTTGGAAATAGCGAAAAACTTTATGGCA
>JAIRKI010000092.1 GCA_031260185.1 Synergistaceae bacterium
CTTTGGAGGATCACTTGGTCGATGAGCTTTTTAAACTTGAAAACTCTCCGGAGATTACACGCTCCATTACCTCATGGCCTTGGATAATTAATGCCTTGTTGATTTAGAAATGGAATAACGCCTCGTTTCACCCTCCCGAAAAGCTTAAAAATCTGTGCCGTCGTCACGGCGTAAAGTTGTTGTTTTTGCCGGCGTATTCGCCTGACTACAACCCGATTGAAAAAACTCGGGCAAATATGAAACGCGCTTTGTATAGATACGATTCCTACTTGTGAAGATGTGCCTGCGGCGGTTTATCAGTATTTTGGCATTAATACTTTTTAAATTAAATACTATACAGCACACTTCAAAAATAATCCGCGTATATGTTATAATCAACCATATAACAGACGCGGGGGGACTCTTCGGAGTTGAGAAGGTTAAGACCTGACCCTTTGAACCTGTCGGTCAATACCGTCGTAGGGAGTCATAACGAAAGTCATGGCGCTGCCCGCGAGGCGGCGTTATTTTTTATCGCGAACGGTCGCGAGACGGGAGGGGTTTCGATGAAAACGGCGTTGAGCATAGCCGGTTCGGATTGCAGCGGCGGCGCCGGCATCCAGGCCGACATCAAGACGTTTTCGGCGCACGGCGTCTTCGGCATGAGCGTCGTCACGTCGGTGGTCGCGGAGAACACTTTCCGCGTAATCGAGTATCAGGATGTCCGTCCCGATATCATCGGGCATCAGATCGACGCGGTGTTCGAGGACATTCCGCCCGACGCGGTGAAGATTGGGATGCTGTCGTGCCGGGAGACGATGCTCGCGGTGGCGGAAAAATTGCGCTGGAAGAATCCGCGAAACATAGTCGCCGATCCGGTCATGTACGCCAAAAACGGCTGCGCGCTGATGGACCTTGAAGCCATCGACACGCTCATCGCCGAGATCGTCCCGATGGCCGACGTGATTACGCCGAATATTCCCGAGGCGGAAAAAATGGCGGATATGGCTATCGCGTCGCGGGACGAAATGGCGGTCGCCGCACGGAAAATTCATTCGTTCGGCTGCCGAGCCGTGCTCGTCAAAGGCGGCCACGGCTTGAAAGACGCTGACATGTCAGCGGACGCCGCCGACATCCTGTATGACGGCGCGGAGTTTTATCATTATTCGGCCCGGCGGGTCGACACGAAAAACACCCACGGCACCGGTTGCACTCTTTCGTCGGCGATCGCGTCGAACCTGGCTTTAGGCATGTCCGTCCAAAAAGCCGTGGAACGCGCGAAAATATACGTGACCGCCGCGATCGAACACGCGCTCGAACTTGGAAGGGGCAACGGCCCCACACATCATTTTTACGACCTGTATCGTTCGGGAGGATTGATCGGGGATGAATAAGTACGCGGATTTATTTCAAAACGTGCGGGCCGTGAAGCCGCTCGTGCACCACATCACGAACTATGTCACCGTCAACGACTGCGCCAACGTCACCATCGCCGTTGGCGGCTCGCCGGTCATGGCCGACGAAATGACCGACGCCCTGGACATCGTCTCCATAGCTTCGGCGCTCGTGCTGAACATGGGGACGCTGAACGAGCGCACGATTCCCGTCATGCTAGCCGCCGGGAAGGTCGCCAACGCGAAAGGGATCCCAGTAGTTTTCGACCCCGTCGGCGCCGGCGCCTCAAAGTTGCGAAACGAAACCGCCGCGAGACTGTCGGGCGAAGTCGTCCTGGCCGCTGTGCGCGGAAATATCTCGGAGATACGCTTCCTCGCGGGGCTGCGGTCGCGCACAAAGGGCGTGGACGCTTCCGACGCCGACATAGCGGACGCCGGCGAAGCGAAGCGAGCGGCAAAGTCCCTGGCGGAGCGGACGGGCAGCGTCGTCGCGATCACGGGTGCGACCGATATCATCACGAACGGAAAAAACACCGTCTCGGTCTCGAACGGCGTTGCGATGCTCGGCAGCCTCACTGGGACCGGCTGCATGTGCTCCTCGCTCATCGGATGCTGTCTCGGCGCGAACCCGGACAGGCCGTTCGAGTCGGTGGTCGCGGCGCTGCTCTCGATGGGAATCGCTGGCGAAATCGCCCATGAAAAAGCGGGCCATCTCGGCGGCGGCAGCTTCCGCGCCGCGCTCCACGACGCCATGAGCCGTATGAACGCCCCTACGCTGGAGAGACGGGCGAAGTACGATGAAGCATGAGATAGACCGCGCGCTTTATCTTGTGACCGTAAAATTGAAGCCCAATGGGTTCTG
Organism: Synergistaceae bacterium; assembly: GCA_031260185.1. Taxonomy (GTDB): domain Bacteria; phylum Synergistota; class Synergistia; order Synergistales; family Synergistaceae; genus JAIRKI01. Next base: position 2,236 of record JAIRKI010000092.1, read on the forward strand.
CCCGCGATTCGGGGAGTGAAAGGAGCGATTTCGGCGTGTCGTTTTCAAGGAGATTGAAGGACAAGGCGGGGCAAGTTTGGGAGGATGGATATAATCACCCTTTTGTGCAAGGATTGGGAATGGGAGATATGGACAAGGAGAAGTTCAAATTCTATCTGTTGCAGGATTATCAATATCTGCTTCAATACGCCAAGGTGTTCGCGATAGCGGCGGCAAAATCGGACACGGAGGAGTTGATGACCCGTTTCTCGACGATCCAATACAATATCCTCACGCAAGAGATGGATTTGCATCGCGATTATATGGCGGGTTTCGGCGTATCGCGGGAACAAATGCTCGTCGCGGAATCGTCGCTCTATAATCGCGCCTATACCGCGAATATGCTCGCGATCGGACAGACTGGAGACTTGGCTGAGATACTCTCGGCTGTATTCCCCTGCGCGTGGACGTATGCCGACTACGCCAAAAGACTCAAGATAAAATACGCTGACCGCCTGGAGGGTAATTTCTACAGGACATGGATTGAAAACTACGCGGGAGATGAATACGCGCGGTCGTTCGAGTGGTTTTACTATACGCTGGATGAATTGGTATCTCCCATGACCGCCGCCCGGCGCGATAAGATAACGAAAATTTTCGTCTCCAGCGTGGAGTTCGAGTATCTGTTTTGGGATATGTCATATAAGCGGGAAATGTCGTACAAAGCGTGATATGACGACGATGAAGCCCGAGATCGACTACACGCTTTATCTTGTGACCGACCGCGAACTCATGAGTTCCGCGAGCGTCGGGGAATCCGTCAGGCAGGCGATCGCCGGCGGTTGCACGGTGGTTCAGCTTCGGGAAAAATCATGCTCGTCGAGGAAATTTTACGAGACCGCCCATTCGATACGCGAGATTACCTCGCGGTTGGGCGTCCCGCTGATCATAAACGACAGGCCGGATATCGCGCTCGCCGCGGACGCCGACGGCGTACATGTGGGACAGGATGATTTGCCCTGCGGCGCGGTGCGGCGTATCGTGGGAAACGACAAAATTATCGGGGTATCCGTGAGCAATCTTCGGGAAGCGCTGGCGGCGCGGGACGCCGGCGCCGATTATCTCGGCGTCGGCGCGATGTACGCCACAGGCGCCAAGCCCGACGCGGGCATCGCGGGCATGGAGGATTTGAGAATGATCCGGGCGGCGATAGCGTTGCCCATTGTCGTGATTGGCGGAATCAACGCCGATACCGTCCCGAATTTCAAAGATACCGGGATCGACGGTATCGCCGCGGTGTCCGCGATTGTCGCGTCCGGGGACGTGGCGGGGGCGGCGCGGAAACTCAAAAAAATATTCGCGGAATTCCGCCGATGAAGGCGTATATTTTCGACCTCGACGGCACTCTCCTGGATTCAACAGGCGTGTGGAAACAAATAGACGCCGATTTTCTGAACAGGCGCGAAATTCCCGAGCCGCCGGACTATGCCCCGGCCGTCGCGCCGATGAGTTTCCGGGAGGCCGCTGAATACACCATAGCGAGGTTTCACCTGCCCGACGCAGCGGACGCGCTGTGCCGCGAGTGGTTCGACATGGCCCTGTACGCCTACGGACACACCGTAAAACTGAAGCCCCACGCCGGGGAATACCTCGCTGCCCTCGCGTCGCGCGGCAAAAAACTCGCCGTCGCGACGTCCTCCGTGCCTCAATTGTATGAAGCCGCCATGAGAAACCTGGGTATATCGAATTTTTTCGACGCGATATGTTCCGCCGACGAGGCAGGGTGCGGGAAGTCGCGTCCGGATATTTTCCTGCTGGCCGCTGAAAAACTGGGCGTTTCGCCCTCCGACTGCGCGGTGTTCGAGGATGTCCCGCAAGCGGTTCAAAGCGCCAAAAGCGCCGGGATGACGGTCTACGGCATATACGACGAGGCTTCCAAAGCGGATTGGGAACGGATAAAAGCAACGGCCGACGGCGCGTTCACCGACTTCAAAGACGCTTTTTTCGTATAACGCCTCAAACCGCGGGTTCAAAACCTCGGGCTCCCCGTAGACGCATCGGGCCTATGGGCGCCTGAACCCGGCAGGGAGCAAACTCCCCCGCGAGGAGTAGCGGGATGCGCCTGCACCCTTTCAAATTTTTTTTATTTTCACATTCAGGGTGAAAATAAAAAAATTAATAAGGGACTGTTAAAGAAACGCTGAATAAATCGCCTTTGTAGCTTCAATTTTTCACCCCGGGCAAGTGACGGAATTTCAAAAGATCCGCTGCGCCTGGCGTTCGTCAAAATCAATCCCCATAAAACCGCGCGTCGCGTAGCTGTCATAAATCGAGTCTTCCGCCATTTCGTCGGACATATTGAACCACGATCGCGAAAGATACATCCTCAGCGTCGTCTCTATGCCAAGCGGCGGTCTGCCTCGCTTCCCTTCCGGGCAGTAGGACTGAATGACAGCGACCCATTCCCCCCGGGGGATAACCTCGTCCATCTTCTTTAAAAAGTCTTCCCGCCGTGTAGTCTTTTTTCTATTGGCATATTCGAAATCAGTGAACGTTTTCTGTTTATTCATCGATTAAGTCACATCCTGGCACAGTTTTATAAGCTCCGATATATTATATAACTCATATCCGGCACTTTGCAAAAAAATATTTTTGAATTGAAAATCACTAAAGACTCCATGATTCAATGTCGAATAAAACATTATGAGAAAATTAAAAGTGAATTCTATGCCGACT
>JAIRKI010000126.1 GCA_031260185.1 Synergistaceae bacterium
GGGGCCCCGCCCCCCCCCCCCCCGGGGTCAAGCCCCCCAACCCCCCATAATATTATTTTTCGGGGGGCCGGGGGGGGGCGCGCGGGGGGGGGGGGGGGCGGCGCCCGCGGGGTTGATTCACAAAAGATACCGGGCGAGCGGCGAGTAAACGGCCCCCGCCGGGGTGAGAACGCTCTTCATGAGGACGAAACAATCGCGCGTCTCCGTCAGCGAAGGCGCTTTTTCCAGCGAAGCGAGAAGTTCGGGAGGCGTCGGGCGTTCCCCTCGCGCCCTTGCCAGGGTCACGTGAGGATGAAAGGCGCGGCGTTCCGTCTCGAAACCGGCGGCTGCAGCCGCCCTGTCGACCGAGGCCGCCAATTTTCCCAACCGCCCGCTATCGTCGCCGATGCCCAGCCATATAGTCCTCGCGCGTTCCGCGTTCGGAAAAAATCCGACGGACGAGAGGCTGAACGTAAACGGCCGCGTTCCGCCGACGCGCGACAGGTTCGAGTCGAGGCGCGTTATATGCTCCGCCGCGGCGTCTCCGATGAACTTGAGCGTGATATGAAATTGCGCCTTCGCGACCCACCTGTAATCCCTGAAGCTCCTGAGCGGTTCGATGAATTTTTCCAGTTCGTCCGCGACGCGGTCGAGCGGCAGACAGACGAAAATTCTCGTTTTCGGACCGGTTTGGTCCAACGCGTTCCCTCCCTTCGCTTGCGTTTCAGGCCTGACGTAATTATAATTATATTCCATAAAACGACGACCCGCGAGCGAAGCGGCAAGGAGGCAATCGAAATGAAACTTGGCGGAAAAATATCAGTGAGATCGGCGTTGACGGCGATTATGTGCGCGGCGCTTGTTTTCGCGGGAACCGGTTTCGCGGAGACCCAGCATGAAAAACACATCAGGCTCGCCACGGAACTCGTCAAAAAGATGGAGACGCAGGGCGACGCCGACACGATGGCGCGGACGGTCAAATCGGGCAAGGCGGTCGCGATCTTTCCGAACCTGATCAAAGCCGGCCTGGGAATCGGCGGAATGCACGGCGAGGGCGTGGTGCTCGTAAAAAATTCCAAGGGCGGCTGGAACGGCCCGTCGTTTGTCTCCCTGGTGGGCGGCTCCTTCGGTTTCCAGATAGGAGTGCAAGAAGTGGGGCTGATGCTCGTTATAACGAACGAGGACGGACTTCAGGCTTTCACGGGAGGAAAGGGTTTCAAACTCGGCGGCGACGTCAGCGTCGCGGCCGGACCTGTGGGCCGTGAGGCCGGAGTGGCCACCGATTCGCGGGCGGACGCCTCGATATACAGCTATTCAATGTCGAAGGGGCTCTTCGCGGGAATGGCGCTCAGCGGATCGACCATCAACGTGAACGGAGACGCCAACAAGGCTTACTGGGGAAAAGCCGCGGACGCCGAAACCGCCCTCGGCAAAGCGGCCTCGGATGCGAAAATAAAACCGCTGACGAATGAACTGAACAAACTCGTGAAGCTGGCCGGAAAAAATTGAGCGCCGAATCGAAACGGACTGCCTCCCCGAATCGATACGAGCGCCGCTCACGCGGTTCCCGAACATGAAAAAATAAAAAAAAGGGTTTACGAGATTTTCCGTAAACACTCAGCATTTCTGATGTGCCCGTGCGGAGCCGAACCCGCGGCCTTCGGCTTAGGAGACCGAAATACATTAGAGCGTGTTCACACTATAAAAAGAAGAACAAGCTCCTTTGAAGTTAAGATATACCAATGGTTTTAACGATTTCGGAAATGATATAAAATAATAGTCATAATTTTCGCAGTTCGCTGACAGCAGGAAGTTTTAAATCGGCGTCATTCTCCTTGTCACATGATTGCGGCGTTTTTTATTACGATGACTGGATTGAAAAACCCGGCATCGCGATATGCAGTTGCAACGACGGACTGCGGCCTGTAATCTTCAAAGTAGAAAGAAGTGGCGATTAATCTGTAGTTCCGGTATATTTTGCTGCCTACACACACAAAAATATTGATTTTTCAGGAGTTTCATATTATATGTGTATGCAGAAAATTTCTTGAATATTTCTACCCACACACACTCTCTGGGAGTTGCCGTTGCAGTGTAGGTAGAAAAATCTGCGGAAAATTATGGATTATTTTTTTCAATGAGGGGGAATGTGAATTGAAAATGACCGTTGACAGAAACGTGACGCTGAGGATGGCGCGCGCTGCGCAGATACGTATCCCCGACGATCAAGTCGGCCATATGATGGACTCCATCAACGACATACTGGATTTTTGCGCGCTCGTCGGCGACCTTGACTGCGCGGGCGTGCCGGATTTCACGTGGAAGATGAAACGCCTCGCGCCGCGGCGCCCAGACGTGGCGCATGAGTGGCCGGACCGCGACGAGTTCAAGGCCGCCGCTCCGACGACAGACGGCGACTTTTTCAGAGTTCCAAAGATAAACGCGGAGGAGTGAGCGATGGAAATTTACGAGATGACGGCGGCCGAGACCGCCGTAGCGATACGCGCGCGCGAAGTGAGCGCCTCCGAGGCCGTCCGCGCCGGTTTGGAACGGCTGCATAAATACGAGGGCGCGGTGAACGCCTGCGTCACGGTGCTCGACGAGCGCGCCGCGAAAAGGGCGGCCGAACTCGACGCGCGCCTCGCGCGCGGCGAGGATATCGGCCCGCTGGGCGGCGTGCCCTACATAGCGAAGGACAATTTCTGCACGCGCGGCGTCAGGACGACATGCAGCAGCCATATACTCGAAAACTGGGTTCCGACTTACAACGCCACCGCGATAAATTGCATGGAGGAAGCCGGGGCCGTTCTGATGGGCAAGGGAAACTGCGACGAGTTCGCGATGGGCAGTTCGACGGAAAACTCGATAATCGGCCCCACCAAAAATCCGCGCGACCTGAACAGGGTTCCCGGAGGCAGCAGCGGCGGAAGCGCCGCGTCCGTGGCGGCGGGCTATGTGCCGCTGGCTCTCGGTTCCGACACCGGAGGCTCGGTGAGGCAGCCGGCCGCCTTCTGCGGAATACAGGGATTGAAGCCGTCATACGGCGAAGTGAGCAGGTATGGCATCGTCGCGTACTGCTCAGCGCTGGATCAGGTGAGTCCCTTCGCGCGCAGCATAGAGGACCTGGCGATAGCGATGGAGGCGATAGCGCGCCCCGACCCCAACGACACGACCTGCGACGCCTACGACAGGCCCGTGTTCACTGAAGCGTTGTCAATGGACAATCTGAAGGGCAAAAGGATAGGTGTGTTCGCCGGATTCGAGGCGGAACAGATGGATGCCGATCTTTACAAGGCACTGACGCGGGCAGGCAACATGTGTCGCGAGGCCGGGGCCGAGGTCGAGCCGATAGACCTGCCGATCGCGGTCAAATACGGAGTCGCCACGTATTACGTGACGGCGCTTGCCGACGCGAGTTCCCAGCTCGGATGCTACGACGGCGTTCGCTACGGAACGCATATAGACGGCCCGACGCTTGCCGACATGTACGCCAACACCCGCACCGAGTCTTTCGGCGAGGAAGTGCGCAGGAGGATAATCTTGGGCACTTGTCTCTTGACCGAGGGTTTTTATCAGAACTACTACGGCCCGGCGCTGAAAGTCCGCACCAGAATGTCGGAGGAGTTCGCGGAATTGTTCGGGAAATACGACGCGTACCTGCTGCCGACCGTCCCGTCTATGCCGTACACTTTGGGCGCGAAGGAGACCGACCCCAACAGGATGTACCTCGGCGACGTGTTCACCGTGCCGATAAGCCTGGGAGGACTGCCGGGCATCAGCATGTGCCTCGGCTTCACCGACGGCGGTATGCCGCTTTCGGTGCAGATAGCCGGGCCGCGTTACGGGGACGCGAAGATTCTCGGGATAGCGAACGTGCTGGAGCGAATGATCGGACGTCCCAAACCATGCGAGCCGCGCAAACTCGGGGAGGCGGCCTAGATGTCTTACGTTTCAAGCCGCCCGGTCGTCATCGGGCTCGAAGTCCACATTCAGCTCAACACCAGGAGCAAGCTGTTCTGCCCCTGTTCGACCGATTACATCGGCAAGACGCCGAACACCAACGTCTGCCCGATATGCCTCGCCGTCCCCGGCACGCTGCCGCTGGTGAACGACAGCGCGGTCGCCCTGGGTTCGCGCATGGGCCTCGGCCTGCGCGGAGAGATACAGAAATACTCCAACTTCCACAGGAAGAATTATTTCTACCCCGACCTCGCCAAGGCGTATCAGATCACGCAGTACGGCCTCACGATAACCGTGGGCGGCTATCTCGACATAGAGGCCGACGGCAAACCGAAGCGCGTGCGGATTCATCATCTGCATCTGGAGGAGGACGCCGGCAAACTGGTTCACCCGACGGCGGACGGACGCCTGACCGGCGCCTCGTATTCGCTGGTCGATTACAACAGGGGCGGTGTCCCGCTGTCGGAAATAGTCTCCGAGCCGGACATATCGTCCCCCGCCGAGGCGAAGGAATACGTGGCGCGCCTGCGTCAGCTCGCCCGTTATCTCGACGTTTCGGACGGGGAGATGGAGTCCGGCTCGTTGCGCGTCGACGCCAACATCTCCCTCTCCAATCCCGGCGGCTCGCTCGGCACGAGGGTTGAGATCAAGAACATGAACTCGCTCAAAGCGCTCGAACGCGCGCTCGAATACGAGACGGAGCGCCAGAACAAGGTTCTCGATTCCGGCGGGCGCATCGTTCAGGAAACGAGGCTGTGGGACGACGCGGAGAGCGTCACGCGCTCCATGCGCAACAAGGAGACCGCGTCCGACTACAGATATTACCCCGAGATGGACCTCGCCCCGATCGTGATAACCGACGAACAGATAGAGGAATTCAAAAAATCCATGCCGGAGCTTCCCTGGGAGAAGCGCGCGCGCTTTGCCGGGTACGGGCTTTCCAAAGAGGAGACGGCGATTCTGACCGAGCGGAAGGAACTGGCCGAATACTACGAGGCCGTGGTCTCGTTCGGCGCGCCGCCAGCCCGCGCGGCCAACTGGGTGCGTATGGACGTGTTGCGCGTGTTGAACGAGCTGTCGCGCGATATCCGGGAATTCAAGGTCAAACCCGAAACGCTCGCGGAATTGGTGAAATATGTCGAGGCAAAAGAGCTGTCCGGCACCGTCGGCAAGGAAATTTTGGATATCCTCGCGCGTGAGGACGTCCCGTTCGATGAAGCGCTGAAAAGAACAGGCGCGCGAACGGGACGCCTCACCGGCGGCGCGCTCGAAACCCTGATAGACAGGATAATGTCCGCGAACCCCGACTTAGTCGAAGCGATAAAATCCGGCCGGGACAAAAAGGGCGGAAAGTTGAAATTCCTCCAGGGACAGGTGATGAAGGAAACCAAAGGCCAAGCCGACCCGCGGGAGACAGCCTCGTTGCTGTCTGAAAAGCTGGTGTAAAATAGCACCGGTGCGGACGGAGGCGCGACAGAGGTTGTCTCCACGCGTGATCGGTGCCAGCGTTTGAAGCCGCCTCTTTGTATTTGTTTCCCGGCGCCTTGCGCAATTCGTTCCGGGCATAATTTTAAGGCAATCGTGTTCGCTTTGTCTGTTTATGTTCTCCGTTCTATGAGCGCGAATTTCAGCCATTCACGAAAGAATGCCCAGGCGTTTGATACAAAAATACTCCAAGTCTTGAGGTAACGCGTATTCCGTATGCCCGCAGATACTTTGCGTCGGTCACCGCTCTCACGGCTTGTTGAACACCTGCCTCAGATACGCCATGAAAGTCTCGTCGACGCCCGTCGTCTTGCCGGGCGAGTCCGATATCTTGGCTACAGGCTGGCCGTTGCATCCCGTCATTTTCATCACTATGTTGAGCGCCTCTATGGGAGTGTCGTTGGTGAGGTTCGTCCCTATTCCGAACGAGAGATGAACACGGCCCTTGAAATGCCGGTATATGGCGAGCGAACGCGGCAGGTCGAGCCCGTCGGAGAAAACGAGGCGTTTGGCGCGCGGATCGATTCGAAGTTTTTTGTAGTGCGCGATGACCTTTTCGCCCCACTCGTAAGGGTCGCCCGAGTCGTGACGCAGGCCGTCGAACAATTTGGCGAAGTAGAGGTCGAAATCGGCGAGGAAAGCGTCGATGCCGATCACGTCCGTGAGGGCCGTGCCCAGGTCGCCGCGGAACTCCTGAACCCACGCTTCGAGCGACGCTTTCTGAAAATCGCGCAGCCTGATACCGAACCCTTGAAAAGCCTGCATGTATTCGTGCGCCATGGTGCCGACCGGCGCTATCCCCAACTCTTTTGCGAGCAGGACGTTTGACGTTCCCTTGAACTGATCGGGCAGTTCCGACGCGAGCGTCGCCACCACTTCCTTTTGCCATTGGCCCGAGTACCTGCGCCTGAGCCCGAAATCGAACATTATGAACGGGCTGTTGGGATCGGAGATGCCGGGCTCGCGCTTCAGAAGCGCTATTTTTTCGCGCAGGCGACATCTCGCGTCCTTGATGACTCCCTCAGTCCCAAGCCTTCTGTAATACAGTTCGCTCACTATATATAACACGAAAATCTCGAATCCCATCACGTGCACCAGCGGCCCGGAGGCCTCGATCGTCAGTTTGTCCCCGTCGGCGCGCAATTTTATGAATCGCCTCTGAAAACGGAAAACCGTCAGGTAATCCACGAAGTCCTCCTTTATGTAGCTCAGCGAATTGAGGTAGTCAAGCTCTTCCTGCGTGAAGTGAAGCCCGCACAGATGATCGAGTTCGCGGCCTATGTCGTCGAGCAATATGGAGAGAGGGTATTCGGGAGCGTTGCGGCAGATGAAGGTGTACACCGCGCGGGCTCCGGGATGGCTGTGCATAAGCGCCTGCCACATGCTGAACTTGTACAGGTCATTTTCGAGGAGGCTTTTTACGACAGGCTCGGCATACATGGAATCACATCCTCGCGTTATTGTTTATTGCGCGTTTCGCGTCATTATATCATCGGATTTGGTTCTCCATCCAAAAATCCGCCGACTGAAAAACACGTCCTTTTTATGGTCTGTGTCGTCATATTTATCATCTTTTTAAGATTATATAATATGACTATACAATTAGCTCATACGCTTTATAATAAGTCCTGAGGTGAATTGAATGACGCTTATCGAATTTCAAAGGGATTTTGGTACGGAAGAGCAACGCGGGGAGTACCTGTTTAAAAAACGCCGGCCGGACGGCTTCAAGTGCCCTAAACGCGGACATGCCGAACATT
>JAIRKI010000029.1 GCA_031260185.1 Synergistaceae bacterium
GGAAAATGAGTAAAAAACGAGGAAAAAGGAGTAAAAAAGCTCAACGGAGCGCAAAAACAATGGTTAAAATTATAATATCTGTTCCATAAAGCCCTTGATGAGGGTTAAAACAATTTAAAGGTCGATTTCTAGAGGTTCCCTGATGTACGCCCGGTCTGGCCGTGCGGAGAATTTATGAGAGCACCGGGAGGAAGTGTGTCCAAAATACAAAAAAAGGCGGGAAAAAGATAAGAGGGGTGAAAAAATGGCGTGTTTTGAGCGCAGAAATGGCCCATAAATGATCGAAACGCCTGCCGCTGAGAAAATTTGAACTTTTAGTTAGTGAAAAATTAAAGCTATAAAGGCGATTTATTCAGAGTTTCCTTAACTTGTCTATTCGGCGTTGGATGCGTCTGCACTGACAAAAATTATGATTTTTCTTGACAGAACCTTCCGGCGCTGATATGCTATCTCTTGCGTTTCTCGGCGGGCAGTATTATGTTCGTCGAATGATTTTGTGTGGCTTTCCGCGTGGCGTTACGTCACGACTGAAAAATTTTTTAAGTATTATATTGAAGGAGGGGGAAATTTGCCAAGCATCGCACAGCTCATAAGGCATGGCAGACACGACAAGAGAACGCGCCTCACGGCGCCCGCGTTGCAGGAGAACCCACAGCGCCGGGGCGTGTGTACGCGCGTTTACACGGTTACGCCCAAGAAGCCCAACTCGGCTCTCCGCAAGGTCGCCCGTGTCCGTCTCACCAACGGCATCGAGGTTACCGCCTATATCCCTGGGGTGGGGCATAATCTTCAGGAGCACTCGGTCGTTTTGGTGCGAGGCGGACGCGTGAAGGACCTTCCGGGCGTTCGTTATCATATAATCAGGGGAACATTGGACTGCGGCGGGGTTGAGAATCGCAAGCAGAGCCGCTCGAAATACGGCGCGCGCGCGCCAAAGAAATAGGAGAGGAGATTATCTATGCCGCGTAAAGGGCACGTCAAAATCAGGATTACGCCTCCCGACGCTGTTTATTCCAACGCTTCGATAGCCAAGTTCATCAACTGCCTGATGCTCGACGGCAAAAAGAGCGTGGCGGAGGGCATCATGTACGGGGCGCTCGACATCGCCGCTTCCCGGCTCAACATAGAGCCGGCGGAAGTTTACGAGAAGGCCATGAACAACGTGAGGCCGCAGATAGAGGTACGCCCCCGGCGGGTGGGCGGCGCCACGTATCAGGTGCCGGTGGAAGTGAGGCCGGGCAGGGCTCAGGCGCTCGCCATACGCTGGATTATACAATATTCGCGCGCGCGCAAGGGCATACCGATGCTGGAGCGCCTGGCCCGTGAACTCGCGGACGCCTGCAAGGGCGAGGGCGGTTCTGTCAAGAAACGCGAGGACACGCACCGTATGGCCGAGGCGAACAAGGCGTTCGCCCATTATCGTTGGTGAGGCTGAGGAGTCATTCGTTACGGTTATATAACCTTGCGCGATTGATAATTATACTTATGACAAAAGTTGACCTTGCGACAATCAGAAATATAGGAATAGCGGCGCACATCGACGCGGGCAAGACCACGACGACCGAGCGCGTGCTGTTCTATACCGGAAGAAAGCACAAGCTCGGAGAAGTGCATGACGGCGCGGCCACGATGGATTGGATGGAGCAGGAGCGCGAGCGCGGCATCACCATAACGAGCGCCGCCACAACGTGTCACTGGGGGGACGCCATTATCAACATTATTGATACGCCCGGGCACGTGGACTTTACGGTCGAGGTGGAACGCTCAATGAGGGTTCTCGACGGGGCTGTGTCGGTGTTCTGCGCCGTCGGCGGAGTCGAGCCGCAGTCGGAGACGGTCTGGCGTCAGGCCGACAAGTACAGGGTCCCGCGCGTGGCGTTCATCAACAAGATGGACCGCGTTGGGGCCGAGTTCTCGCGCGTGGTCGGCGAGATGAGGGAACGCCTCGGGGCGAAGGCCATACCCATTCAGATTCCGATAGGTGTCGAGGACGGCTTCGTAGGCATGGTCGACTTGGTCAGGTTCAAGGCGATAGTTTACGAGGACGACTTGGGACAGGAATTCAAGATAGCCGACGTGCCGCCCCAGCTCATGGAGGATGCTTCGTCCGCGCGGGACGCGATGATTGAAGCCCTGTCCGATTTCGACGACGAGATAATGACGCTGTTCCTGGACAACGCCGAAGTGCCCGCCGATTTGATAAAAAGAGCGATTCGCAAAAATACCGTATCTTTAGAGATAGTTCCCGTCATGTGCGGGAGCGCGTTCAAAAACAAGGGCGTCCAGCCGTTGCTCGACGCGGTGGTGGATTATCTTCCCAGTCCTCTCGACATGCCGCCCGTGCGCGGAACCGACCCGGACAGTTCGGAACGCGAGGTACTCGTGCAACCCGACGAGGACGCCCCGTTCGCGGCGCTCGCCTTCAAGATAATGGTCGATCCATTCGTCGGACGGCTCGCTTTCTGCCGCGTGTACTCGGGCAGGATAAGCAACGGCACGCCGGTTTATAACGCGACCGCCGGAAGGCGCGAGCGTGTCGGCCGAATCCTGAGGATGCACGCGAACAAGCGCGAGGAACTGGATGACGCGACGGCGGGCATGATAGTGGCGATCCCCGGCCTCAAACAGGTCAGAACCGGAGATACCCTCTGTTCCGAGAACAAGCCGATCGTGTTGGAGAACCTCGTATTTCCCGAACCCGTCATAGACCTTTCCGTCGAACCCATGAGCAAGGCCGACCAGATAAAACTCGCGAAGGGACTGGAGGCATTGTCCGAAGAGGACCCGACGTTCCGCGTATCGGTCAGCGACGAGAGCGGGCAGACGATAATAGCCGGCATGGGAGAGCTTCATCTCGATATCATAGTCGACAGACTTCGCCGCGAGTTCAACGTCGAGGTCAAGGTCGGACGCCCGCAGGTGGCCTATCGCGAGGCTGTCCGCAAAAACGCCCGCGCTCAGGGAAAATTTGTCCGCCAGAGTGGAGGTCACGGCCAGTACGGTGACGTGATACTGGAGATAGAGCCGCTCGAAGGGCATATCGGCTACGAATGGCAGGACAAGGTCGTGGGCGGGACGGTTCCCAGACAGTTCATCCCCGCCGCGCAGAAGGGCGTCGAGGAAGCCATGAACAACGGGATTCTCGGAGGCTATCCCGTGCTGGGCGTCCGCGTTTCCATAGTCGACGGCAGCTATCACGAGGTCGACAGTTCCGACATGGCTTTCAGGATAGCCGGCTCCATGGCTTTCAAGGAAGCGATGAGGCAGGCGGATCCGGTGCTCATGGAACCGGTGATGAGCGTGGAAGTGGTCATGCCCGAGGAATATATGGGCGACGTGATAGGCGACCTCTCCGCGCGGCGCGGCAAGGTGGAGGGAATGGGCGTCAGGGCGAACGCGAGCGTTGTCAAGGCCTACGTGCCGCTCGCCGAGATGTTCGGCTACGCCACCGACCTGAGAAGCAAGACTTCCGGGCGCGCCTCTTACACCATGACGTTCGACCATTACGAGGAAGTTTCGCGCGACGTGGCCGAGCATCTGCTGAAGCGCTGACAGAATAAATTTACGGAATTCGAGAAGAATCCAAAAAATTCTAGGGAGGATGAGTTGATATGGCAAAAGAGAAGTACGAGAGAACGAAGCCGCATCTGAACATAGGCACGATCGGTCACATAGATCACGGCAAGACGACTCTGACGGCGGCGATAACGAAGACGCTGTCGCGAAA
>JAIRKI010000037.1 GCA_031260185.1 Synergistaceae bacterium
GCCGCCTTTCCTTCGGCTGCGTTCCACATCCAATGCCGTAACGGACTGTTCCTGTCTGTCTTTGATCCCCCGGGTGATCGTCAATCTTGAAACTCCGGATATCCCGCTAACTTGGCTTATTCTTCCCTATCCAAGAGCTTCGGCTTCTGTCGCCGAGTATAGTCAGTATATCTCGAAAAAATAGCTACGCTTCGCCATTTCCCGAACGCTCTCGCTATGACAAGGCGTCTTTGATTTCGAGCGATATCTCGGCGGGCAATTTCAGGTATTTCACCACATTTTCAGCCGACACGCGGCGCTTTTTCTTCCCGTGTTTGACCGTCACGTTCGACACGCTGATGTAAGGATCCCACGAATCGGGATACATCGTCACGACGGCGTATTTTTCGTCACGCGGATCGAGCGGGGCGCGCCACACGTCGAACGGCGTCATGAGCGCGCCGTAGTCGCCGCCTGAGAACGATTTCTTAAAATCGGAGACGTTTTCTATGAACGCGATGTGTTTCGGAAGGTCTACCGCGTCCATCCATATTCCGCGCCTTTCGGAATACGGCGCGTTCGCCTGCCTCACGGGAGCGGCGAGCGTGAGATATCCTATCCAAATAGCCTCGGCCGTCCATATTGTCCATAATGTCCAACCTCTGATCATTATCTCCCCGCTGTCCGAAAAATTCGTAAGGGGCCAACCATCGCCGTTTATGAATTGTATCCTTTTCCAAGCCTCACGCGGATTTTCGAACAACAGATATGCCGTCCCGAATATTTCCGGCGCCCCGGATAATTTCGTAATTCCATACGCGGCGAGATAAAAAAACCAGTGGGAGACATAAGCGCAAGCAAATACGATAATTCCGCATATCACGGCGCATGAGACATTTCTCACATGAAACGCCGAGACCCCTTTCGACACGGCAAATCCAAGCAAAAAGCCCAACTCCCCGGCGAAAACGAAATTCAAACAATGGAGGAAAATAAGAGGAATTGTGTAACTGATTATCCCGTACAACGCCCCGGCCGCCACAGCCAGAACACAGCCCGCGAGCGTGGTCAGAATCACTCCGGACGGCGGGGCGACGCCCGAAGGTTTATAATACGCGAGGCCCGTATCCATATCAATCCTCGCTTCGCTCGTCGCGGGCGGCGCTTTTGGATTCCGCGAAATCGAGATAGTTCTGAAGCAAAACCGCAGCCGCGACCTTGTCGACCGCGCGTTTCCTCCCGGCGCGGGACACATTTGCCTCCAGCAGCGCCCGATTCGCGATCACGGTTGTAAATCTCTCGTCCCACACGACGACCTCCACACCCTGAAAAAAAGCCCTTAGACGTTCAACCGTCTCCTCGACATATCTCGCCTCCGGGCCGTAACTGCCGTCCGTGCGGCGAGGCATACCCACGACTATTTTCTCCGCGCCGCGTTCGTCCAATATCTTCGCGAGGTCTTCCATCCAATTGCCTTTCGCCCGCAGCACCGACACGCCCTGCGCGAATATGCCGGCGGGGTCGCTCGCGGCCACGCCTATCCTTACCGTGCCTATGTCAAGAGCTATGACGTTTCCATTGCCTGATCGGTTCATTGATTTTTCGAATCGCCCGTCTGCCCTCTCAATATTTTTTCAGCCGACGCGAGAGCTTCCGCGAGACGCGATATTTCGCCGCCTCCGCCCTGTCCCATCGACGGTTTTCCGCCTCCGCTGCCGCCGATTATCGATGAAATTTCCCGAATCAGGTCCCCGGCGTGCACGCCGCGTTTTACGGCCGAGTCCGACGCCATGCATATCAGCGACGCCGCGTCGCCCTCAATTCCGGCCAGCATCAGGACGGAATCTTTTTCCATTTGTTTCAGCCTGTCTCCGATCCGGCGCAGCATGTCGCGCGACGCGCCTTTGAAACTGGCGGCGACCAGCAGGATATCGCCGATCCGTACCCCTTTTTTCAGGATTTCGCCGGCCGACGAGAGCATGTCCGACAGGGCCAGTTCCCTATTCCTGCGCAGAAACGATTTGTTCTCTTCCTGAAGGGCTTTGAGCTTCGTCATCGCCGCCAGGGGGTCGGTCTCCAAAGCCTCGCAGACCGAGCGCGCGAAATCGGCGTTTTCCTGAAACACCGCCAGCGCCGCGGCACCGGCTACGGCCGTTGTCCTCCGCACTCCGGCCCCTATGCTTTCGTCCCTCAGTATCTTGACGAGGCCAATCCGTCCCGTCGCGCTCACGTGAGTGCCGCCGCACAATTCCGTCGAAAAGCCCTCTATGTCGAGAACGCGCACCACGTCGCCGTATTTTTCCCCGAACAGCGCCTTGACCCCCGGTTTCCTCGCGTCATTGTAATTCATCACCAGCGTCGTCACTGGTTTATCCGCCAGCACCTGCCCGCATATTATCCGTTCTGCTTCGTCAATCTGTTCTCTCGTGAGAGGGGCGAAGTGGTTGTAGTCGAATCGCAGGAAATCGGGCGACACCAGGGAGCCGGCCTGCCGTACGTGGGGCCCCAGGACGCGGCAGAGCGCCTCGTGCAGCAAGTGCGTCGCGGTGTGGTGCCGCCTTATGGCGTCGCGCCTCTCCACGTCTATCGCGGCATCGACCGTCATTCCGACGGTCAATTTCCCTGCCGTCACTCTGCCGGAGTGAATTACGAGGTCTCCGCTCGGGCGCGTCGTGTCGGACACCTCGAAACGCGTCTCGCCGCAAGACAAAAGCCCCTTGTCTCCCACTTGTCCTCCGCGCTCCGCGTAAAACGGCGTGCGCGAAAGCGCCACAAGCGCTTCCTCTCCTTCGCCGGCCTCGCGTTTCAACGTGCCGTCCGCCACTATCGCGACGACCTCCGCGCTCACTCTGTCCGTGTCGTAACCGTCGAACGGGGTGGCGCCGTATTTGTCGGCGAGTTCGGTAAAGACGTTTTTCGTCATCGACGCGGACGCCTGCTTGCTTGACGCGCGCGCGCGCTTCCTCTGGCGGTCCATCTCCCTGTCGAAGTCGGCGCGCGCGACCGAGACGCCGGCCTCGGAGGCGATCTCCTCGGTCAGTTCCGGCGGGAAACCGTATGTGTCGTAAAGCAGGAACGCCAATTCTCCCGAGAAACTGCCGGCGCCGGAACGTTTTATCCTGGCGATCTCATCATCAAGGATATCCGTGCCTTGGACAAGGGTATGCAGAAACCGTTCCTCCTCAAGAGAAATAATCTGTTCTATGGTTGATTTTTGCTCGATCAGCTCCCTGTATTCGCCGCCCATTATCCCATTCACCACAGGCAGCAATCCGGCCAGAAAAGGACGCTCTATGCCGATTATCCTGCCGTATCTCACGCTTCGGCGTATCAGACGCCGCAGGACGTAGCCGGGCCCGTCGTTCGACGGCAGCACTCCGTCGGCTGTCATGAACGCGGACGCCCTCAAATGATCGGATATGACGCGCACGGAGAGGTCGCCCTTCTCGGAATCCCCGTATTTTATCCCGGCCAGTTCGCAGGCGCGGTCGATCACCGGCCTGAAAAGATCCGTCTCGAAATCGCCCTTGACGCGCTGAACCACCGACGAAAGCCGTTCGAGTCCCATGCCGGTATCGATGTTTCGCTTGGGCAGCGGCGTCAGTACGCCTTCCTCGTTGCGCGAAAACTGCATGAACACCAGGTTCCATATTTCGAGATACCTGTCGCAGGAACATCCGACCCCGCAATCGGGTTTTCCGCACGAAAACTCCGGCCCCTGATCGTAAATGATTTCCGAGCACGGCCCGCATGGGCCTGTGGGGCCGGCGGCCCAGTAGTTGTCGTCGTCCCCGAGGCGTATTATCCGCTCGTCGGGCAGGCCCACAAAGGACTTCCAGAAACCGTGAGCCTCGTCGTCGTCCAGATATATCGTGGCGTACATGCGGTCGGGATCGAGCCCTATATGCTCCGTCAGAAAAGTCCACGCCCAGGGAATTATCTCTTTTTTGAAATAGTCGCCGAAGCTGAAATTGCCAAGCATCTCGAAAAACGTGTGATGGCGCGCCGTACGCCCCACGTTTTCTATATCGTTCGTCCTGATGCATTTCTGAGAGGTAACAGCCCTCGTGACCTCTGGAGTGCGCAATCCCAGAAAATAGGGCTTGAACGGCACCATCCCGGCCACTGTAAACATGAGAGTGGGGTCGTCAGGGACGAGAGGAAAACTGGGATATCTCCTGCACCCCTTCCCCTCGAAATACGACAGAAACATCTCGCGAAGCTCGTTCGCGCTTCTCGTTTTCATCCTATCCATGCCCGACATCCCCACAGGCAGAACCTTGGGGCTCTGCCCCAAACCCCGCCGGGGAACCAGTTCCCCGGACCCCTTTCATAAATTTTTCTTTCACCCTTCGGGTGAAAGAAAAATTTTGAAGAGGGTGCTGGGAGATTGCTCCCTGCCGGGTTCGGGCGGAGCCCGAGATTTTGATCATGTGGATTTTGGAAAATACGCGCATCTTTTAAAATTCCCTGCGTTCCTTGATGCGTGCCGCTTTGCCGCTGAGTTTGCGGAGGTAATAGAGTTTGGCGCGTTTCACCTTGCCCAGTCTCGTTACCTCTATTTTGTCGATGCTCGGGCAATGGACGGGGAAAATTCTCTCCACTCCGATCCCGCCGGACATCTTACGCACTATGAAATTCTCGCGCAGGCCGCCGTGGGCGCGCCCTATCACGACGCCTTCGAACACCTGTATCCTCTCGCGGTTGCCCTCTTTCACCTTTACGTGAACTTTCACAGTATCTCCGGCGCGGAACTCCGGCACGCCGGTTTCCTTTCGGAAATTTTTTTCGACCAAAGCCATTCTCGGATCGATCATCTTTTTAACCCGCTCCCTTCCAAAAAATAATCATCTGAAACCGAAAAATCTGTCAAGCGTGATACTGACCGCGCTCCTCACCGAGAGATGGTTATACCCCCGCCCTCCCGATATCGGCGACATCACGGCGTCGGCCAAATCGAGCGTTTCCTCGCAAAGTCCGGAGCCGGTGCCGAACATGAAAACTATAGGACGTGCGGCGAGCAGCGCCGTCTCCTTCAACGTGAGCCAGTTCAGCGACCCCGCGCGCTCTCGTGCCGTGGTGGCTATGACGAACGGCGCCCGGCGCTCTTTTCCGTTTATCCAGTCGAGCGCCCTCGAAACGGATGACGCCGTCTTTATTCCCCTCATGGCGTCGGCCCTGTCGGGGTTGAATTCGGCCCCGTAACCCGCAGTCCAGTGGGAGATAACTTCGTTTATCAACTCCCTCTGCGACGCGAGAGGCGTCACGACGATGAATTTACGCACGCCGTAAGCGCGGCAGGCGCGGGCGATATCGTGCAAGTCCAGGCCCGTCACCGCCGTCGTAGACTCGCGCCCATTCCTGTCGAGGACGGGATGATGCAGTTCCAGGACATATACCCCGCACTCCAGATAAGGCATGATGCCGGCTTTGGCCAGCAACTCCGGCCTTCTCGAAACGGTTCTTTCGGCGGCCTCGCGGCGTCTGAAACGGTTTATCGCCGCGTGGTCTCCGCTCAGCAGGACTTCCGGCACCCTGTCCCCGCCCCGGTCTTCGGGCCTGGTGTAATGAGGATTGTCCAACATGCCAGAGTAAAACGAGTCCTCCTTCACGGAATCGAACGACCCCACCACTCCGGGAATAAGACGCGCGATCGCGTCTATTATCGCGAGAGACGGAAGCTCTCCGCCGGTGATCACGAAATCACCGATGGATATCTCCATATCCGCGTACCCGCGGACAAATCTCTCGTCCACGCCCTCGTAATGCCCGCACACGAACACGAGACGTTTTAGCGACGCAATGCCGAGCAGGTCCTCGGCAAGTTCCTGACAGAACGGCCTGCCCTGTGGACCGGGACAGATCACATACCGGTCTTCCCTCGCCGCCGCGGACTCCACCGCCGATTCGAGGGGAGGCGCCATCAGCACCATGCCGCCCCCGCCGTAGCTGTAATCGTCTATCTGCCTGTAACCGCCGCCGGCGAAATCGCGCAAATCCATCACCGATACGTCGAACAGACCGCGTTCTATGCCTCTCCCCAATACGCTCGACGAGAGATAGCCTCTCACGATATCCGGAAAAGCGGTGATCACGGAAATCCTCGGGACGGGAAAATCCGTTTCGCTCAATCCCATAAACCTTCCGGCAGTTTTACCCGAATGGTTCCGTGTTCGAGCGATATCTCGCGGACGACGTCCCGTATGGCCGGTATCAGCTTGAACGCCCCGTCGTCTGTCCTGACCCGATAGACGTCGTTGCTGCCCGTGTTCATTATCTCATCTATGCCGCCAAGACGCGCCCCGCTCTCGTCGTCGATCACGTAGAGCCCGATCAGCGAGTCCGTCCAATATTCCCCCTCAGGCAATTCTACGCGCTCCTCGGGAGATATGGTGATCTTCCGGCCCTTGAGGGCTTCCGCCGCGCCTCGGTCGTCGATGCCCTCCGCGGATATCAAAAGCTGCCCTTTGCCGGAATGGGATTTCACGCCGGTTATTTTCAGGGACAGCGGCGGTTTGCCGTCTTGCTCCGCCACCAACGTCTTCATATCGAAAAAACGCTCGGGATAATCCGTCGTCGGCACGAGCCGAAGAACGCCTCTCACTCCGTGAGCGCCGGCGATATACCCTATCTGCACCCTTCTTTTTTCGGCGTCAGGAGAGGTCGACATCCACTTTCTCGCCCGGTTTCACGGAAGCCGCCTTTGCGACCAGCCTTATCGCGTTTATCGTGGCCCCGTGTTTTCCTATCACTCGCCCTATATCGTCCCGAGCCGTCGATATCGTCACCATCGCCGCCCCGGAACCGGTGCGTTCCGTAGTGACTTTGACCTCGTCCGGCCTGTTAACGAGCCTTCGGACGATAAATTCGACAATAGCGCCGTAATCCGGCATGGAAACCTATTCTCCGGTCTCCGCCGCGGGTTCGCCCGGCGATTTGCCGCCGCCACGTTTCGCGCCGAGAAACTTGTCCAGCACGCCGGTCTTGCGCAGAAGCGCCCTCGCGGTATCCGACGGAAGCGCTCCCTTTGAAAGCCAATGGATGGCGCGTTCCTCCTCGACCCTGATTTCGGCCGGATCGGTCATCGGGTTGTAAGTGCCGAGCAACTCGATGAAACGCCCGTCCCTCGGCGAACGTGAATCCGCCACCACCAAACGGTAAAACGGAGCCTTTTTCTTTCCATGACGCGCCAGACGAATTCGTACCGCCATGTCGCACACACGCCTCCTCTGAATATTATTAAAATATTATTTCCCTTTGAACAGGTTTTTCATCATTCCGGACATCTTGAAGGATTTCGCCCCGAAACGCCCCATTTTGCCCAACGACCGCATCATATCCTTCATCTGGCCGTACTGCGCCAGCACCTGGTTCACCTGCTGCACGCTGGTTCCCGAGCCCTGCGCGATGCGGCGCCTTCTGCCGCCTTTGATTATCTCGGGCGACCTGCGTTCCTTCAGCGTCATCGACTGTATTATCGCCTCGGTGTACTTGAGGCGCGACATGTCGAGTTCCGCGCCTTTCAACTCTTTCATGCCGCCAAACCCGGGCAGCATCTCCAGCACCTTGTCGAGCGGGCCGAGTTTCTTCATCTGCTGAAGCTGGGCCAGCATGTCCTCGAGCGTGAAGCGGCTCTTCCTCAGACTGCCGGCCATACGGCCGATGTCCTCGGCGGATGACGAACGCTCCAGTTTTTCCATGAGCCCCGCCATATCGCCCATGCCCATGATCCGCGAGGCTATGCGCGAGGCGTCGAACCGCTCCAGGTCTTCGGCGCGTTCTCCCGTGCCGGAGAGTTTTATCGGAACGCCTGTCGCCGATTTTATGGCGAGCGCCGGCCCGCCGCGCGCGTCGCCGTCGAGTTTCGTCAGCACGACGCCGGTGAGCCCGAGCCTGTCGTTGAACGCCCCCGACACGTCGACCGCCTGCTGTCCCGTCATGGAATCGACCACCAGCAGTATCTCGAACGGCGGCACGGTCGCTTTCATGGTGTCGAGTTCCGCCATGAGTTCGTCGTCGAGCTGAAGGCGGCCGGCGGTGTCGAGCAATATCAGGTCGCAAAGGTGATTTTCGGCGAAAGCGAGCGATTTTTTCGCCACCGCGCACGGGTCCGTCTCTCCGGCACCGGGCCCGAAGAACGCTATGCCCGCGCTCTCGGCCAGCACGCGAAGCTGATCGATCGCGGCGGGACGGCGAAGGTCGCAGGCGACGACCAGCGGTTTGTGGGATTTCGACATCCTGAGCGCTATCTTGACGGCGGTCGTGGTCTTGCCCGAACCCTGAAGCCCCACCAGCATATAAACTGTCGGAGGTTTTGGCGATATGGTGAGAGGCGCGGGCGCTTTGCCCATTATCCCGACGAGTTCTTCGTACACTATCGTCGCGACCTGCCGGGCCGGAGTTATCGAGCCCAGAACGTCCGCGCCCGTCGCGCGCTTCGACGTCGCCTCGACGAGTTCCTTCACCACTTTGTAATTGACGTCGGCTTCCAGCAACGCCCGGCGAATCTCGCGCATGGCGGCCGCTATGTCCTCGGCCGACAGTTTGCCCTTCCCCCTGAGAGCCGCAAACACCCCGTCGAAACGCTGCTTCAGCGATTCAAACATCTTCCCCGTCCTCCTTTCGAAGCGCGGCGATTTTTTCCATAAACCGCGTCGGCAGGGCGGCTTCTTCATCGCGTATCGCGGCGAGCAGCGCGTCGTAAGACTTTTTCAGCTTCACGAGCCCCAGATGACGCTCGATATCCTCGAGCCTGTCGCGCGATCTTTTGGCCAAATCATAAGCCCCCTGCCGCGTCATCCCCATCGTCGCGCCTATCTCCGTCATCGTGAGGTCTTCGGTCAGCAACGCCGCGCAAACAGCGCGCTGTTTTTGGGTGAGTATGTCCGCGTAAGCGTCCAGCAATTCCCCGAAACGCACCCGCTCGAACAACACCATGTCGAAACCCGCGCCGCCGTCCTTCATCCCATCACTCCGAGTGCGCATTATAACGCCGCCGCGCGGTGCCGTCAAGTATATTTCTTGACGCTCCAGGGCAGACGCATCAGAACAAGCCAACCGATTTGAGAGGATAATTATAATTCCACCCGGCTCTTTTACGTTTACACTTGACGCTGCCCTTGGGAGGTGTGCAAAAATAAACTTTACAACTATATGATACTGTGTCATAATTTAGGTATGGATATTAGCGGAGAAAACAGAATCAAAATAATGCCGCCAACGCTGAACGAAAAGCAAAGAAGACTATACTCGGCGACAGAAGCCGAAGCTCTTGGATATGGAGGAATAAGCCAGGTTAGCGGGATATCCGGAGTTTCAAGATTGACGATCACCCGGGGGATCAAAGACAGACAGGAACAGTCCGTTACGGCGTTGGATGTGAAACGCGGCCGAAGGAAAGGCGGCGGACGAAAAAAGACTGTGGAAATATATCCCGGCATACTTGCCGATTTGGAATCAATCATTGAGCCGCGCACAAAGGGCAACCCCGAGAACCCGTTACCGTGGGCGAGCAAAAGCGTAAGGAAACCGCAACAAATATTAAACGAGAGTGGGTTCAAGTATCGTTCCGGACAGTACGCGACTTGTTGAAGGGAATGGGGTATAGTCCGCAAAGCAACAAAAAAGACCTTGCCCTGAAAGAAGGCCATCCTGACAGGAACGCGCAATTCGAATACATAAACGAGCGGGCCAAATCATTTATATCGGAACATGAGCCGGTTAT
>JAIRKI010000057.1 GCA_031260185.1 Synergistaceae bacterium
GTAAGCTGCCGGTTGGCGATACAGATTTGCACAGGGCATTTCCCTGACGGGCGCGAGCGGCACCGCACGTTCAGCTTGAAGGATGTCAAGCCGGACGCGGACCCCGCCGCGCTGATCGCCGTGGTCCGCGCCATTGGTTTGCTTCTCGCTCATCCCATCACGCACGCGCGGCTCATCGTAAAAAGCAGGCGCGCGCTGTTCGACGCGACAAAACCCGACATGTCCGCTGGGGACGGCTTGGACGCCGCCCCGTCCCCCGCCCCGGAAACGCGCGGCGGCACGCCGGAAACGCCTCCGCGCGAAACGAAACTCCGCGCCGCGAAAGCGCGAACGGAAAGCGTTTTCGCGAAACCGGCGGAACCGACCAAAACAGCCGCCGGCGGCGTTTGTTTGTTTTTAAAATCGTTTCTCCCGGTCTGACGAAAGGTGTGTGAACCGTGTTGAAACGCAAGAATTGGTTATCGTGGTTGGTATTGTTGGTGATGGGGATGTTCGTGTTGATGAGCGGCGGCTGTGGTGGTGGTGGTGGCGGCGGGGATACACAGGTTGTGGAACCGCCCCCTCCTCCCCCTCCGATTCCGATACCGGAACCGCAGGGCAACTGGCAAGATGATGGAAATTACGATACAGGCTGGTATTCCAACACACCGTATGAAATCTCAACCGCGCAGGAATTGGCAGGGTTGGCGAAACTCGTCAATAATGGCACTACCTTTGAGGGTGAAACCATCAGACTTACGGAGGATATCGACCTCGGCGACCACTACTGGAGGCCAATCGGCGTCAACGATCGGGATGGATGGGTATTTAAAGGCATGTTTGACGGTCAGGGGCATACCGTGTCAAACACAATCATAAATACGCAAAACTCCGATGCGTATGGGGGTTTATTCGGAATTAATTTTGGTACTGTCAAAAACATCAAAGTAAAGGATGTTTTAATTTCCGTCAAAAATACTGAAAACAATTGGTGTGTAGTAGGGGGGCTTGTCGGATACAATCTCACGGGAACGGTAGTAAATTGTACAGCGACGGGCAGTGTTTCCGCGACATCAAACGCTTGGGCCGCCGTCGCCGGCGGGCTTGTCGGGCTTAATCGCGGTGGGACAATAATTGACTGTAAGGATGTAGATGTCATTATTTACGCCGAGTTTACTAGCCTTATCAACATCTACTGCCTCGCGGGCGGATTTGCTGGCGCTATTGAAGGCGCGGTAACAACGAACTGCTCCACAATAAGCACCAACATTACAGCCAGCGTCAATACTGCCGAAAACGAACCGTCGGATACACCTACTGCTCTTGCTGTTGGTAGTTTCGCGGGACGTTTTAACCCCCGTGGCACGGTATACAATAATACAGCCTACGGAAGTCCCAAAATAGGTATAGACGACAGAAAACCATCGGGCGCCCCCAGCGACGACATCTGAATCGGGTAGGAGGCCGCTCATTGTTATTCCGGGAACACGACAAGCGCTTCATTCATCGAGTGGGCGTAGGCGGAAGGTTTGTGCGGCAGGCGCGGCGCGCCCTCTTGAAACGTTCATCCCTTTACGTTACAATCTTTGTCAGGTTCAATAATACAGTGGGAGGTTTTGAAATATGTCCGTCAAGTACACGCTGACACCGGCTGAAGTTTTCCCCTCGATCGAAAAGTATATGCTGCGCGATGGATATGACATAGTCATCGATCTCGAAAAATCCAAGGGAAGCCATATCACAGACGCCCGCACCGGCGACGACTGGCTCGATTTCTACACATTCTTCGCTTCCGCGCCCTTCGGGATGAACCACAGCGCGCTGAGCAACGACGAGTTCAAGGAAAAGATATTCCGCGCCGCGATAAACAAGGTCGCCAATTCCGACATATATACGCGGGAAATGGGCGAGTTCGTCAAAACGTTCGGCGAAATGGCCATTCCCGAGGGTTTTAAGCATCTCTTTTTGATCGATTACGGCACGCTCGCGGTGGAAAACGCGTTCAAGGTGGCGATGGACTGGAAGGTTCAAAAACTGCTCGCCTGCGGCAAAATCACAGAGGGCGAGGCCACATCCGGAACCAGGGGAACCAAAATCATCCATTTCAACGAGGCGTTCCACGGACGCAGCGGTTACACGCTCTCCGTCACAAACACCGCCGACCCCAACAAATACCGGCGTTTCGCCAAATTCGACGACTGGCCGAGGATAATCAACCCGAAAATCATCTTTCCGCTTGAGAAAAACCTGCGCGCGGTCGAATGGCTGGAAGAACAGGCCGTCAAACAGATACAAAAAGCAATCGCCGACGACCCGGACGGACATTGCGCGATCATCATCGAGACGATCCAGGGCGAGGGCGGCGACAATCATTTCCGCACAGAATTCTTCAAAACTCTCAGGAAAATCTGCGACGAAAACGAGATGATGCTGATTTTCGACGAAGTTCAGTGCGGCATGGGCATCACCGGCAAGATGTGGGCGTGGCAGTATCAGACGGAGCCGGATATTTTCTCATTCGGCAAGAAGTCCCAGGTTTGCGGGATCGTCGCCGGCCCAAAGGTCGACGAGGTGGAAAACAACTGTTTCAAGGTATCGAGCAGGATAAACTCCACTTGGGGCGGGAATGTAGTCGATATGGTGCGCTCGACGAAATACCTCGAAATATATCGCGACGAGCGTATTCTCGACTACGTGTCCGACACGGCCGGCCCTGCCCTGATGAAAGGCCTCGAAAAACTGCGCGGCGAATTCCCCGATTACATCGACAACATCAGGGGCAAGGGATTGATGTGCGCCTACGACATAAAGACGCCTGAACTGCGCGCCAAATTCCTCGCCGAATGCGCGAAACGCCGCATGCTCATCCTCCCCTGCGGCACGCACACCGTGCGATTCCGCCCGGCATTGAACGTTCCTCTCGAAGACATCGAGCGGGGACTCGCCATTTCGCGCGAATCCGCGAAAGCCGCTTTTAAGTAAATTTATAAATTTGAAAGCTTGGGGCGCTGCCCCAAACCCCGCAAGGGGCTCGCCCCTTGACCCCTTTTACAAATTTTTCTTTCACCCTTCGGGTGAAAGAAAAATTTAAATGAGAGCGCGGGCGCGTCCCGCCGCTTTTCGCGGGAGGGGGGGGCGTGTTCCCTGTCGGGTTCGGGCGGAGCCCGAGATTTTTATCCGCTTACGCGGAAACATACTGCTTTATCGGGCGTCCTTTCGTCTGATACTTGTTTTTTACGCGCAGTTTCCCGGTACGCACGAGCGCCTCGCAGTATTTTCTCACCGTGATTCTGGACACGTTCAAAACCCCCGCGATCTCGGAGGCCGACTTGGGGCCGTCCTCGTCCTCTATCAGCCGCATCACCTTGTCCAGCATCTCGCCGTTCCTGACGCATCCGTTTATCGCGTTCTGACCGCGCCCCGGCGGGAAGAATATCGAGTCGAGCCTCTCCTGCCGCACCGGGTTTTCCAGCGCGCTCGCGCGCATAAAGCGGTATCGGAACATATTGAGTGAGAAACGCAGGCGTTCCGGGGATACCGGCTTCAGTATCACATCCCAGATTCCCCCGGCCGCCGCGTCCCGCACGAACTCACTCGACGGATTTTCGGGCAGAAGAATGAACTTCGTCCCGCCGGAGATTTCGGCGAGACGCTTCCAATCGCTCACGTTCTCCGAACCGCCGACAATCGCAATATCCACGCTGACGATCCTCATCCGTTCAGCGGCTTCGTCAGCGCCGCTCACATTGCCGACCACGAGGTAGTTGTCGAAACATTTGACGGCCTGTCCCGTCAAAAAGCGCGTTGTCACGTCGGGCTCCGCTATCAGCAAACGTATTGATTTCATCTGTTTCTCCTCCGATTTCGCGCGAATAATTTCGGTAAATACCCGTGCCCGGTTTTCCGTAACCGGACAGCCAAATACCGGGAATACCCGGCGGGTACGTCGCTGTAACCCGCGGGCAATTTTTTTCGTGAACTCCAAAACGTACTTCGCGCGAATTTGGACTGTCATCCCATGCCGCCAGAATATCACCGGCATATAAAAAAGCGATGTGATAATTACGTAAAAATCAGAATCATTTTAAAAAACAGTTATTTTTACGGATAAATGATATTGTCAATCAATGCGGGCTATCTCGGTTTCCAGGGTTTGAATCCTTTGCCGACGACTTCGTTCGCGTCGGCGATTATCACGAAGTCGCGCGGCTGTTGTTCGCCTATGAACCTCTTGAGATCGACCGACTGGCGGCGCGTCAAAACGCACATCACGGTCGGCCTGCTCTCGCCCGAATAACCTCCGTGCGATTCGATCACCGTCACTCCCCTGCCGAGTTCGTTTGTGACGAAACGCAAGACCGGTTCCGGGTCCTTGGTGATGACCATGACAAGCCTGCGTTTGTCGAATGACGACAGCGTGCTGTCGGTCATGAAAGAGGACGCGAACACGGCCACGAGCCCCAGCATGGCGTTTTCCGTCCCCACGACCAACGCGCCCGCGCCTATTATGAACATATTTATGTAAAAGCTGAACCGCCCCACCTCGACGCCGTATTTTTTCTGCATGTAGAGGCTCACGATATCGAGCCCGCCCATAGAGGCGCCCATATGGAACACCAGCCCTCCCCCATAGCCCTTGATGACCCCGCTTATCACGGCTATCAGCAGTTTTTGATCGGTGCGGGGGAAGGGAACGTCATCCATCAATTTCATCAGCGCGGTTATCAGGGCGACTGAGCATACCGTCCACATGACCATTCGCGGCGAGAGTTCCTTCCACGCCATCACGAGCAAAGCCAAATTCGCAACCCCGACCATCAGCGGCAGAGAGAAACCGAACGCGTATTTCAGCAGTATCGCTATTCCGGTCACTCCCGAATCGGGAAACTGAAAGGGAATGGTAAACGCCATCACGCCGAACGTATACACGGCGCAACCGAATATGACCGCGAGAAATGTTCTCCACTCGGCCCTCGTCACGATAACGGCTTTGGTGACGAATTTTTTGAGACCTCTTTTGTTCAGACCGGATTTTATATTACGCAAGCTCAAAGCCTCCGGGGATATTATATAACGTATATAACGGCACGTCGAAATATCGACGGATAAATTCCGCGGATGTTATATCAAGCAACGAAAATATATATAAAAACTTTTTCAGACGGATTTCAGCATTACGCAAAAATGGGATTTTTAAAAGTTCCCAAAAGAGCGGGTCTGATTTCGAATTTTTTTCACGGATTTTCTCATGACCGCCGTGTATTTGCCGCGAGCCTCTTTACAAGACGCTGTGGTATAATTCAAAGAAATTTACGGAGGCGGATGTGGTGTCTCAATTTGAATTTGTAAGTTGCCGATTGGCGATACAGGTTTGTATGGGGCATTTTCCTGACGGGCGCGAGCGTCACCGCGTGTTCAGCGTAAAAGATATCAGGCCGGACGCGGACGACGCCGTAGTTCACGCCATTGGTTCTCTTCTCGCTTATCACGTCACGAAGGCGCTATCAAAAATATCAATATTTTCTCAACACAAAAAAAATAAATATTCACCGGACGCGCGGAATTGGCGACTGCCCGCGACGGTGACGCCGTATGCGGAGGCTGCATTGTGAGACTGCTTTTCAAATCCGTGAACCTCGATACATTGGCCCCTTATCTCGAATTGTGGGAAAAAACGCCGCAAAAATCGTCGGACTATTCGTCCGGGGTACTGCTGTGCTGGGAAAGGGCTCTGGGATATCAGTTCGCCTTCGACGAACGCGAGGAACTGGTATGGATAAAAGGCTCGTTCCCGGATGAACACAACCTGGCGCCCGTCGGAGATTGGAACCTTCACGCGGACTGGGAGGAAATCATCAGAGCGAGATTCGGTGACGAAGCGGAATTCCGGCTCGTCCCGGAACGTCTCCTCGATATCTGGAGCGCGCGGATGGGCGACGCGGTGACCGCGGAAGAAAACCGCGCGAGCTGGGAGTATCTGCACAGCGTGGCGGAATTGGCGGAATTGGCGGGAAATAAATACATGCGCAAGCGAAACCGCGTGAATCAGTTCAGAAAACAGAACCCTTACACTTACGCGCCGATAACGCCGGAAATGATACCCCGAATCGTGAAGTTCCAGGAGGAATGGCGCGAATCCTACAGGGAGTTCAGCGGCTTCGAGAGCATAGAGCGCGAGAGCGAGGGAATAATAAGAAACATTCTCGGCAATTGGGAACGTTTGCCGCGGCTGATGGGGGGGATTATAGAGACAATGGGCGCCGTCGCGGCGTACACGATAGCCGAAGACGCCGGCGACGGCACAGTCATGATACATTTCGAAAAAGCCGGCCTGGCATACAACGCGGCATTCCAGGTGATAAACAAAGAATTTCTGGCAAACGACTGCGCCCGCTTCACCACGGTGAACCGCGAGGAGGACATGGACGACCCCGGGCTTCGCGACGCCAAGATGTCCTATCATCCGGCGGGTTTCGTGAAAAAATACACGGTCAAGATCAATTTATAGACGCGACGAATTACTTCCGAAATACAAACAAATATTCGTGTGCGATTATACTGACCAACGAAAACATTTATCATTGATCATGCAGCTAGCAGCTTGTGTCATCTAAAACTACATAAATAATCCAAGGTGTGATATAGTGAAGTTATCTTGATAAGATGAGGTGATAAAGTCGTTCCGGTGATGGACAATCTCAATACACACGTAATATCTTCATTTTATGAAGCTTTTCTTCCGGCAGAAGCGTTTCGCTTGGCTCAGCGCCTTGAGATCCACTATACGCCCAAACACGGCAGTTGGCTTGATATCGCCGAAATCGAACTCTCAGCGCTTGCGGTTCAGTGTCTTGGCACTCG
>JAIRKI010000073.1 GCA_031260185.1 Synergistaceae bacterium
GAAAAATCCCTGGCAAATATGAAACGCGCTTTGATAGATACGATTCCTGCTTGTGAAAATGTGCCGGCGGCGGTTTATCAGTATTTTGGCGTTGATATTTTTTAAGTTAAAATACTATAACAAAAGCCGCCTTTTCGGAAGGCGGCCGTTCGCCCCTGCATGATCATCCTAATAACCTATAAAAAAATCGCTGTACTGTAAAATTTCAATGACGCCGCCGCGGATAATGATTTCGCGGTAATATTGCGTAAATGCGCCGGCTCAAATATAATCTTGATTGTGAAACTGTGTTTCAAAATTGGAGGCGGTTGGCATGAAACATTTACGTAGCGTTTTTTTGTTGCTTGGGGTTTTGGCGGTGTTGTGCGCGTCGGCGTCGTTGGCCTTGGCGGAGAAGACGCTCACCGTTTTCGCCGCGGCGAGCATGACAGAGTCGATGAACGAGATAGCGGGGCTGTACGAAAAAATCGCGCCCGATGTGAAAATAGTCTACAACTTCGATTCGAGCGGCACGCTGAAGACGCAGATTCAGCAAGGGGCTGACTGCGATATATTCATCTCGGCGGGGCAGAGGCAGATGGATCAGATAGATATTTCGGCCGATCCCAAGGTCAACACCGAAAAACTTGATTTTGTGGAGCCGGGTACGCGTTTTGACATCGTCTCGAACAAGGTCGTGCTGATCGTGCCCAAGGGACGCAACCCCAAGGACATCTCCGGCTTCGGCGACGTCGGAACCGACAAGGTATCCCTGATCGCGCTGGGCAATTCCGACGTGCCGGTGGGCCAGTACTCCGAGCAGATATTCAAGAACCTGGGATTTTGGGACGCCATTAACGAGGCGAGGAAAATAAGTTTCGCCAGCAACGTGAAAGAAGCGCTGGCGCAGGTAGCCGCGGGCGCTGTTGATTGCGGCGTGGTCTACGGCACAGACGCCGCCGCTTCGTCCGGGGTCGAGGTGATAGCGAGCGCCCCCGAGGGCTCGCACGCGCCGATAGTGTATCCGGCGGCCATTTTGAGGAGCAGAACCGCCGACAAGGACGCGGCGCTGGCCTTCGCTGAATTCCTGAAGAGCAGCGAGGCGGCGGGCGTGTTCAAGAGAATAGGTTTCTCCATTCCGGGAGAAAATTGATGGGATTAAAGACCTCGGGCTCCCCGTAGGAGCATCGGGCCTATGGGCGCCCGAACCCGCCGGGGGGCTTGCCCCCCGGGCACCCTATAAGGGGTCAAGGGGACTGGTCCCCTTGCGGAGCTTGAGGCGGAGCATCAAGGTTTTGTCTTATGGACTTTTTTCCGCTTTGGAACTCGATACGTGTCGCGGGGATATCGACTTTTATCACGTTTTTCGCCGGTATCCTCGCGGCTTATTACGTCTCATTCGCCCCAAGGGCCGTAAAGGGGGCGTTCGATTGCGTTCTCACGCTTCCGATGGTGTTGCCCCCGACCGTCGTGGGGTTTTTTCTCCTCAAGACCATTGGGCCGCTGGGGCCCGTCGGCTCGCGGGTTTTGGCGGTCTTCGGCTTCAAGATGACCATGACGTGGTACTCGGCGGTATTCGCCACCACTATCGTCACGTTTCCCCTGATGTACCGTACGGTGCGCGGAGCTTTCGAGGCGTTCGACATGGATTTGCAATACTCGGGCCAGACCCTCGGGCTGTCCGACACGTTTCTGTTTTGGCGTGTGCGCCTGCCCAACTGCAAGCAGGGGATTCTGTCGGGCACGGTGCTCGCTTTCGCGCGCGCGCTGGGCGAGTATGGGGCGACAATCATGGTCACCGGATATATTCCGGGCAGAACCGCCACCGTCTCCACGACCGTCTATCAACTGTGGCGCGAGGGCAACGACGCGCTCGCGTATAAATGGGTGTTTGTGAACCTGGCGATCTCGTTTGTCGTGCTGATCTCGGTCAATATGCTCGAGACCGGCAAAAAATCGGTCGCGGTCTGATGTTGCTTTACGTCAAGATACGGCGCCGTGCCGGCAAGTTTCTGCTCGACGCGGAATTCGAGGCCGGCCCCGGCGTAATGGGACTTCTCGGCGCGTCAGGCTGCGGAAAGAGCATGACGCTCAAGTGCATAGCGGGAGTCCTCCGCCCCGACGAGGGAATAATATCATACGATGGCAGGATATTTTTCGACTCGCACCGCGGGATAAATCTGCCGCCGCGGGTTCGTTGCGTGGGCCTGCTCTTTCAGAACGGCGCGCTGTTTCCCAACATGACGCTGGCGGGCAGCGTCGCGGCAGTGCTCAAAGCGCGCAAGGACGGCGGCGGCCTTTCCGTACCCGCGCTCGTCAAAAAATTTCACCTCGAAGGTTTGGAGAATCATTATCCCGAAAATATGTCCGGCGGTCAGCGGCAGAGGGCGGCGCTCGCGTGTATAATGGCGCGTGGGCCTTCCGTTCTGATGCTTGACGAGCCGCTGTCGGCGCTCGACAGTTATCTCAGGTGGCAGTTGGAGGGTGAGCTGTCGCGTGTGGCGTCGGAATTCGGGGGAGTGACGCTTTACGTGTCACACAACAGGGACGAAGTATATCGAATGTGCTCTCGCGTCTGCGTGATGAACGCGGGGCGGACGGAGGCCGTGCGCGGCATCGACGATCTTTTCGAGTCGCCCGACACGCTGGCGTCCTGCCTTTTGTCGGGATGCAAAAATTATTCGCGGGCCGAAATTTCGCCGCGCGGGATTTTCGCGCTCGACTGGGGAACGGAACTTGAGTGCGCGCTCCGTTTCGGGCCCGAAACCGAATACATCGGCGTGCGGTCGCACTACATCCGAAAGTCCGAGACGAATACCGGAGTCAACGTGTTCGCCTGCCGAATAGAGCGCGTGACGAGGGACGTCTTCGGCACGATAGTGAGCGTGATTCCCGTCGGAGCGCCGTCAGATGAAAATTTTTCGCGCGTCAGGATGGAGATGTCCCGCGAGGAAGCGGAGGGCCTGCGCGCCGGGGACGAGATATACGCGCGCGTAAGGCCGGAGGACGTGATGCCCCTCAAGAAATGAGAGTGCAGGGAGCTTGCTCCCTGCTGGGTTCGGGCAGCGCCCGATGTTTTGATCTTGTGGCTTCATGCGCGATACGGGGAGATGTGGATGAAGATAACGGAAATATCGCCGGAAGAAGCTGTCGGCCGTCCTCTCGCGCACGACCTCACGAAGATTGACGCGCGAACACACACGAAGGGGGCGCGTTTTAAAAAAGGACATATAATAACCGAAGCCGATCTGCCCGTTTTGCGCGAGATGGGGCGCGAGCACCTTACGGTGTTGGAACTGGAACCCGACGAGGTTCACGAGGACGACGCGGCTGCGGCGCTGTGCGGCGCGATACGCGGCACGAACTGCGTGCCCACTTCGCCGAGCGAGGGAAGGATCACTCTCAAAGCCGCCATCGATGGTTTTCTCTGCTACGACGCCGCGATGATCGGGCGGGTGAACGAGGACGCGGATTGGGTACTCGCGGCGACGCCACCTTTCAGGCAGGTGCGCGCGGGTCAGCCGGTGGCCGGGTTCAGGATAAGGCCGCTCGCGATGTCCCGCGAACGCGTCGACAGGGCGGCCGCCTCCTCCAAAATTGACGTGAAACCCTTCGCGCCGCTCAGGGCGGGGCTTGTGACGACCGGCAGGGAAATAGCGGAAGGGCGCGTCGAGGACGCCTTCATGGATAAATTCATCCGCAAGTTGGAGCCTTTCGGCGGCCGGCTCATGGGGCGCAGGTTTTGCGCCGACGATTCGTCGCTGATAGCGGGCGCGATCAGGGCTTTCATCGGCGAGGGCGCGGATCTGGTGGTATGCACCGGCGGCATGAGCGTCGACGCCGACGACAGAACGCCCGGCGCGATTGCCGCCGTTGCGGGCAGGATAGCGTTTCGCGGCGTTCCAGTGTTGCCGGGCGCGATGCTGATGATGGGTATCGCGTCGAAAGACGGGCGCGAGACAAGCGTGATTGGAGCGCCCGCCTGCGTGGCGCACGACGAGCGCACGTCGCTCGACCGTCTGCTGCCCTTCGTGTTCGCCGGGGTCGATCCGTCGCCGCATGTCCGTTCGTGGGGCGTGGGGGGACTTTGCGCGGGATGCGAACCGTGCCACTGGCCGGAGTGCGCGTTTTCGGCGTGATTTTAAATCGCGGGATCAAAACCTCGGGCTTTGCCCGAACCCAGCAGGGAGCAAGCTCCCTGCACCCTCATTCTTCGGGAATATCGGCAGTCATACTGGCCGGAGGATTCGCGAGCCGCATGGGGTGTTGCAAACCGCTCTTGCCGATATCCGGTGTCTCGGCGGTCGCCAAGCCGCGGGTCGCCGGTATACGCGAGATAATAGTCGTGACCGGGCACTCGTCTCAAAGACCGAATTTTTTCCCGACGATGAGGAATGTGACGAGATACTGCGCATCGAAGGCACTTCCGACGGCGCGGTGTGTCACGCGCGGGTTGTGGCGAAGACCGCCTACGCGATTGCCTCCGCCCTCATCGCGCATGGAGTCGATATCGACCGCCGCCTGCTGGCCTCGGCCTCGCTGCTGCACGACATCGCGAAGGGGCGTCACGAACACGAGACCGAAGGAGCGCGTATGCTCCGCAGTCGCGGCATGAGCGCGGTGGCCGATGTCGCCGCCTCTCACAAATATCTGCCCGAATCGGGTATAATTCCATTTCTAAATCAACAAGGCATTAATTATCCAAGGCCATGAGGTAATGGAGCGTGTAATCTCCGGAGAGTTTTCAAGTTTAAAAAGCTCATCGACCAAGTGATCCCCCAAA
>JAIRKI010000066.1 GCA_031260185.1 Synergistaceae bacterium
GGTTGTCGATGTACGCGAAGGCCCAAGCGAACCAAACGAACCAGGCGGAGGCGGCTGCGATACCGGCGCGAGCGGAATCTTGCCGCTCTTCGCCGCCGCGGCGCTTCTTTATCGCCGTAGAAAGGCGTAATGACGGAAGCCGAGCCAGTATTGACATAAAACATCCGAACATGGTATAAAATGAACATGATGAAAAGTTTCGGCGTGTTCGATTCCGGTTCTTTCGGTTTTCTTTATCGCGGGTGTTCCGTCTCGTCGGCGGAAATATCGTCGTGAATGGGCGGGCGCCCCTCCGTGAGAAATCGAGCGAATTTACGGAAAACAAAAAGCGCGCGGCGGGGGAGCCTGATAAAGGGCTCCCCTTTTTAATTTTCAGAAATTATTTCAAAAAATTTTTTTTGGGGGTATCGTTTGATGAATAAATATTTATTGACGCCCGGGCCGGTTCCGGTATCCGGCGGGACGCGGCTCGCCGAAGCGCGCTCCCTCATCGGGCACAGAGGCGAAGAATTTTCCGAATTGTTCTCCCGTATCGAGACGAAACTGTCGCGGCTCCTCAAAACCGACGGCAAAACCGTCATCTTCCCCGCTTCGGGCACCGGGGCGCTGGAGGCCCTCGCCGCGAATTTCATCGGGCCCGGGGTCAGTGTGATATCCGTATCGTGCGGCGTGTTCGGCGACAGGTTCCGCGAGATGGCGGCCCTCACCGGCGCCGACATGATAAACGTCGACGTCGAGCCCGGAGAGGAAGTGAAACCGCGCGTCGCGGCGGCCGCCGCCGCGTCTAACCCCGACGCCTCCGTGATGCTGCTGACGCAGAACGAGACGTCGACGGGCGTCTTCAACCGCGTGGACGAAATCATCGCGGCCATTCCGATGGAGACAAGACCGTTGATATTGGTCGACGGGGTCAGCTCCGTGGGCGCCATGCCCTGTTTCCCCCGGGAGTGGGGCATCGACGGGCTGGCCGCCGCGTCGCAAAAGGGGCTTCTCACGCCTCCGGGGCTCGCTTTCGTGTGGCTCTCCGAGCGCGGATGGGACGCCGTCTCGAAAAGAAAGTGCCCGTCCTACTACTTCGACCTGACGCGCCAAAAAAAATATCTGTACAAGGACGCGCCGGAAAACCCGTACACGCCTCCCGTGTCGCTCTACTACGCCCTCGACCACGCTCTGGACGAAATCGCGGACGAAGGATGGTTCAGCCTGAAAGAACGCGCCGCCCGCTCGCTCGCGGCAGGGATAGAGGCGCTGGGGTTCGAGCTGCTCGTCAGGGACGAGCGTTTCCGCTCGCCGGGAGTTACCGCTTTCTTCCACCCGTCGGGAGAGACCGGCGCCATTTTGAAATCGCTGAAATCAATGGGCGTCGAACCGGCGGGAGGACAGGGCAAGTTCAGGGGAAACCTGATAAGAATGTCGCATTATCACGACGTCAGGTGGCCCGAAATTTCGTTGGCCCTGGGCAGCCTCTACGCCGCGCTGGGCGGCGCGCGGCGCGGCGCGGGGGATTTCATGCGGCGGGCTTACGGGGTTTGGGAGGCGAAATGAAATGAGCGAAAAAAAATTCAGGATACTGATACCGGAAGCCCTCGGCGACGAGGGGATACGCATGTTGCGGGAGACGCCCGACGCGGAAGCCGACGTGAAGATCGGGCTGTCGCGACAGGAATTGCTCGACATCATCGAAAACTACGACGCCGTGATCACGAGAAGCGGAACATTAATGGACAAAACGGCGATCGCCGCCGCCAAACGGCTCAGGGTAATCGCCCGCGCCGGCGTCGGCGTGGACAACGTCGACATTCAGGAAGCCAGCAGGCGCGGTATCGTGGTGATAAACGCCCCGACCGGCAACACTCTCGCCGCCGCCGAACAGACGATGGCGCTGACGCTCGCCATGATGAGGCACGTTCCGCAGGCCCATTCCTCTCTCGTGCGGGGCGAATGGAACCGCAAGAGGTTCACCGGGCATCAGCTGAACGGCAAAAAAATTCTCATCATCGGTCTGGGAAGGATAGGCGCGCAGGTCGGGATCAGATGCCTTGCCTTCGGCATGGAAGTACTCGCCCTCGATCCCTACGTGTCCGAAAAGCGGACGCGGGAACTCGGTTTCAGGAAGATGACCGATCTCGCGGGGGCGCTCTCGCTCGCCGATGTCGTCACGGTTCACGTCCCCATCACGAACGAGACGCGCTGCGTCATAAACGAGAAGATGCTGCGGGCCATGAAACAGGGTTCGTACCTGATAAATTGCGCGCGCGGAGGCATAGTCGACGAGGCGGCGTGCGCCCGGGCGCTGCGCGACGGGCGGCTCGCCGGAGCGGCATTCGACGTTTTCAGTCAGGAACCTCCGTCCGCCGACAATCCGCTCTTCGCGGACGACATCGCCGACAAAGTGACGCTCTCCCCTCACTTGGGCGCAACCACCGTCGAAGCGCAGACCGAGGTCGCCCGCATAGCGGTCGCAAACGCCTTGGCGGCGCTTCGCGGCGAGCGGTACAATCACGCAGTGAACCTGCCGTTCATGGAACAATATCTCAACGACACGCAGAAAAATTTCGTGCGCCTCGCCGGAAAAATGGGCGTACTCGCCGCAAGGCTGGTCGAAGTGGACGGCGGACAGCCCCAAAAATGCCAGGTCATGCTGCGCGGCAAAAAACTCGTCGACGAGGACGCTCCGGGAAACCGAAAACGCCCCTATACCATAGCGTTCATCAAGGGACTGCTGGAAGCGGCCCACGGCCCGGAGACGAATTACATGATCGCGCCGATCCTGGCGGCCGAGCGCGGGATCGCCATAGAGGAGAGTTTCGGGGAGTCGCGCACGTACCGTAATTTGATCGAAGTCGCCGTCGCGAGCCAGAACTCGAACGCGACGCTCACCGGAACCATCACCGAGGAGGGCCGTCAGCACATAGTCAAGGTCAACGACTATTACATAGATTTCAACCCGCGCGGGCAGCTGCTGATGTTCCAGAACCACGACCGTCCGGGCGTGATAGGCAAAGTCGGGAACCTGCTGGGCAAGTCGTCGGTCAATATCGCGAATTTCTCGCTGGGCCGCAAGGAGATGAGCGGGCTGGCGCTGGCCGTGATGGAAGTCGACGGCGTGATCTCGGACGACCTGCTGTCCGAGATGGCTCGCGACGGCGACATGATTTGGGCCGCGACCGTCAAACTGAACGGGGAAGGGGAATAAAACCAAAACAAAATCGGCGTAATCATATATGTCATTCTGATTTGAGATTTTCTCCCATTTCGAACGCCTGTTTCAATATTCCTTCCTTCGACGAGACGGCAGTCGCTTCGTGAACGCCGGGGACGAGCAATTCACCGGCTATTTTCCACTTGGCGAAATCGCAGGCAAGTTCGAAGGATTTCTTGAGACCGCCGAAACATTTTTCGTCGTTGTCCCCGGCAGTCGCTATGAGAACGGCCCCGCGTCCCGACACGTCCACTTTGGAATTTTGGGAAAAATAGGGAAGCAGCCTGTCCCATACGGGTTTTATCTGCGCGGGCCAGGAA
Organism: Synergistaceae bacterium; assembly: GCA_031260185.1. GTDB lineage: Bacteria > Synergistota > Synergistia > Synergistales > Synergistaceae > JAIRKI01. The sequence goes on from JAIRKI010000066.1 coordinate 3,523, forward strand.
TAGAAATAAAGCGGGGCGGCAAACGTTATCACGCTCGACTCGTCGATGGACGCGTATACTTCCTTCATATCGTCGTTGAGGAAACAATGCGTCTTGTTCGTCCAGCATCTCCGGCAGTCTATGCATCCGCCGATTTTCAGCCCGTTCACTCTGATCATTTGCGCCTTATACCCGGCTTTCGCCGCCCCTTCGGCAAAAGACACGGCCAACGTCTCGCTGTTTCCGTTTCTCCTTGGGCTGCCGAGCAGTACCGTAATTTTTCGGGACATATACTCGCGTCCTTTCATATAAAAATAAAACGCGGCCGCCCTTACGCGGCGGACATGACGCGCGCTTTTATTTTGAGCCCCACGACTCCGGCCGCGACGGCTTTCATTATCGCGGTCGGTATGAACGGCAGCACGCAGGCGGTGAAAGCGACATCCAACCCCTTGCCCGTGCTCAGCGAAAAACATATCATTCCCACCGCGTAGTTCACGATGTTGCCGGCGACAAGCCCCGCGATCGTCCCCTTTACGCCCTTGCCGGCGCCCCAACCGATAAGCAGCGCCAAAAGAGGGAACGATATTATGAAACCTCCGGTGGGGCCGAGGATTATTCCCATTCCCCCGGTGAAGTTGGCAAATACCGGAACTCCGGCCGCGCCGAGCAGAACGTACGCCAGCGCGGAGAAAAATCCCCCTCTCGCGCCCAGCATCACCCCCGCCAGCGATATGGCGAACGTCTGCATCGTCATCGGCACTCCGAGCGGCATCGGAATGCTTATCTGAGCCATCACGGCCATGAAGGCGGTGAAGATTCCCGTCATGCAAATATCTCTCGTGTCGAGTTTTTTCAAGGTCGTCTCGCTCCCCTCGTATTTTTACAGCGCGTGTCTTATCGCGTTCGCCGCGCGTTTTGCCCTTTCGGCGGCCTCTTCTTTGCTCCAGCCGAGTTTTATTGTGACGGATACAGCACGTGACATAATCGCGTCGGATTTGAACTCGCGTTTTGTGTAATCGGGCATTCCATCCAGAATGTCTTTGGAAACCGGATTGGCGAAACGTCTTTCCTTGAAGTGCTTCCAGTTCCTTATATAGTGCCAGTTGTTGTCGTACCAGTGGAACACGCCTTCGGCCCCCGATTCTTTCAGCGAGCGCGTCACCTTGCGGGCGGTTTCCTCGTTTTTCGCGAAGAAGGTTATAAAAGTGCCGCTGTCGCCTTCGGGATCGGGAAGTCCGCGCGGCTCTATCCCGTCGATGGCGGCGAATTCATCTTCGAAAATACGCTTGTTCCCGCGCTGAATTTCGAGAAAACGGTCAAGTTTCGCGATCTGGGCGAGCCCAATGGCGGCGTGAAGCTCCGTCACGCGATAGTTATAGCCCGGGAAATCGTGCCCTTCGGCGCCTCTGTCGCTCATGGAGTGGTCGTGGCCGTGATCGTGATATCTGTCGGCCCGCTCGTACACATCGCGGCGGTTCGTCACGAGCGCGCCGCCCTCGCCGCACGTCACTATTTTGTTGAAGTCGAACGAATAGCAGCCAGCGTCTCCGAGCGTTCCGACAGCGCGTCCTTTGTATGTCGCGCCGAACGCCTGGCAGGCGTCCTCGACGAGCGGTATGCCGCGCTCCTCGCAGACGGATTTGAGCGCGTCCACGTCGGCTGCCGCGCCGCACATATGCACCGGCATCACGGCTTTCGTTCGCGGCGTGATATATTCCCTGACCGATTCGGGCGATAAGCAGAGGGTCTCGTCGACCTCGGCGAATATCGGGATCGCTCCGGCCGCCATGATGGATTCGAACGTGGCGACAAAGGTGAAGGGACTCGTTATGACCTCGTCGCCGGCGCCTATGCCGAGGGCCGCCAGGGTTACCGTCAGCGCCGCCGTCCCGTCGGCCGCGAGAAGCGCGTGCGCCGCTCCCGTGCGCTCGCGTATCGCGCGCTCCATCTCGCGGGCTTTCCAGCGGCCCTTGCGGGCCCCGTCGAAACCGAACCGCGTGACGACCCCGGTCTCCATCACCTCGCTCACCTGTTTTTTCTCGTTCTCGTCGAACAACTCCCATCCCGGCATCAAAAAACACCTTCCTCTATATATCTTTCAAATTGCCGGACGTCGTCCGGAGTGTCTATCTCTATGCTGTCCCGTTCCGTCAGGATACATTTTATCGTCCTCCCGCGCTCCAGCAGCCTCAGCATCTCGAGGCCCTCCGTTTTTTCGAGCGTCGCCGGAGGCCACGACGAAAACTCGAAAAGCGCTTCCCGTCTCCACGCGTAAGGACCGATGTGTTTGTAACGGTCGGGCGCCGTGTTCGGATCGCGCGCGAAGGGTATCGGCGAGCGGCTGAAATAAAGCGCCCTCATATCCCTGTCAAAAACCATTTTCACAACGGAAGGGCGTTCCGTTTCCCCGGGATTGTCTATTTTTTTGGCGAGAACCGCGAGACCGGCGTCCGGGTCGCCGCGCAAAGCCTCTATCATCGGATCGATCACGTCCTTCGAGACCAACGGGTCGTCACTTTGCACGTTGAGCACGAAGCGCGACTCTATCTCCAGCGCCGCGAAAGCGACCCGATCGCTGCCGGTCGGCAGTTCCGGCGGCGTCATCATCGCTTCGCCTCCCTCGGATTCGACGAGCCGCGCGACCCGTTCGTCATCGGTGGCGACCACTGTCCTGCCGACCTCGGAGCTGCTTCTGACGCCGTCGAGAACGCGGAGGACGAGTTCTCTTCCCGCCAGTTTCAAAAGCGGTTTTTCGTGCAGTCTGGCGCTGGCGGTTCGAGCCGGTATCACGGCCAACGTCTCAATTTTTCGCGGCATCGTCATTTCACTTCCAACTTTAAAGAAGGATATCACCAATCGGCGCGAAATTCAGCATTTTTCGCGAAAAAATCCGTGAGGAACATATATCTTCCACTCGACCACTCGACGGAAGTTTACGAAAAAAAATTTTGTTATTCGTATGGGACAAAGACTCCGTGTATTATGAACGACAACTTCGTCCACGCCTTTTACGGCTACCACGTTTTCGGGACGAAGCCCTCCGGGACGTCGATATTCACCGTGTCGCCGGACTGCGTGATGACGTACATGCCTTTCTCGATGGCGGCTTTTTTAACCGAATCGGGCATTATGGCGCCCGCGAGAGCGCCGTGGATTTTCCGCTTGTCGTTTTTCTTGTCCCTGTGGCGGCGAAGAATCTCAAGCCGCCGCGCGTGGTTTCCTATGTCCCGTTCGGATGGCTTGGCTTTTACCTCCACGCCGATTATGGAGTCGTCATTTTCCAGGAGGATATCGAACTCGGCGATTTTCTGTACGCCGCTCTCGTCCAGGATAATCTTCCGCAGCCCGGTTGAGATGTCACTGAAATGAAAGCCGATGGCGTTAAATTTTTTTACGATATTGGGCGCGACCAAATGTTCGGCCAATTCTCCGAAACGATTGCCCAATCTCCCGAGTTGCTCGTCGGTCTCCTTCATCTTACGGTCGGTCTCTTTCATTTGCCTGTCGGTCTCTTTCATTTGCCGATCAGTCTCTTTTATCTGCCGATCAGTCTCTTTTATCTGAAGGGCTACTTCCTGTACCACCCGGTCGGTCTCCTCGCGCGATTCCCGCATTTTCCGGTCGGTCTCTTCGCTCAACTCCCGCATCCGCCGGTCCGATTCCCGGAACATCGCCCATACCTTCTCAAAAGTCAAGCCCATTTCCGGTTCGCGCGTTTCCGTTGACGTATTCATAGCGTTTTGCCTCCCATCACGAAAAATTTTCATCTTTATTCTATCACCGGGCCGGGAAAACCGCCAATGTATCGCGGGAAAGGCAATTAGAGCGTGTTCACATTAACTATAACCGGCTATAGCATCGACAATCACCGCAAAATATATGAACCCACAAAACATTGCATCCAACGCGCGATCTACCAACTGACAGTTACTCATACTCACATTCCCACGCATAACTTTCACTCGCTTCAACTCATCCTTGCTTGATGTCAATATCTCCTGTCTCATGCGGACATTTTCTCAGACGACTTATGGGCGGACATTATCACGGACGAATAACACCCGGCGGACGTGAACTTGACAATCGGGACGTGTCGATTTATACTCAAAATAAACCTATTTATTATGTAGGAATAAAATGGTTTTATGACGGCGGATGAAGGTGTTGCGGGAAAAAATTTTTTCGGGGGATGGTTTGATATGATCGCGGATTACGCGACGCTGAAAAAGGGCGGCTTTATGCGGCAGGTTCAGAGGGATAATTTTTCCATGCGGCTCGCTGTCGTAGGGGGAAATCTGACGGCCGGACAGCTCACCGTCATCGCCGGGATCGCGGCGAAATACGGTTGCGGGCGCGTTCATCTCACGTCGCGGCAGGGAGTGGAAATACCCTTCATAAAACTCGGCGACATTGACGCGGTCAAATCGGAATTGGAGCGCGGCGGGGTTTCGGTCGGCGTCTGCGGCCCACGCGTGCGCACCGTCACGGCGTGCCAGGGCGCGGACGTATGCCCGAGCGGGTGTGTCCCGACATACGCGCTCGCCGAGGAGATATCGCGGCGCTACTTCGGGCGGGAACTGCCGCACAAGTTCAAGTTCGGCGTCGCCGGCTGCCGCAACAACTGCCTGAAAGCCGAGGAAAACGACCTCGGCGTAAAGGGCGGGATGTCCGTCGAATGGGCGGAGAGCGACTGCGCGCTGTGCGGCGTCTGCGTAAAAGTTTGCCGGGAGGGCGCGATCTCGATGGATGACGGCGCGATAAAACTCGACGCGCTCAAGTGCAATCGATGCGGCCGCTGCGTAAAATCCTGCCCCACCGGGGCTTGGAAGGGCGAGCCGGGATACCTGCTCTCGTTCGGGGGGATGTTCGGAAACAATATCGCTCAGGGGCGGGAGATAACTCCCATAATTCACGACAGGGACGCGCTGTTCCGCGCGGCGGACGCGGCGCTCGATTTCTTCGCCGCGAACGCCAAACCGGGCGAGCGTTTTCGTCCGGCAATAGAGCGGGCCGGCTGGGACGCGTTCAAAACTCACGTGGCGGCGGCGCTATATGCCTGACGATATCGTTATTGATGCCGCCGTCGACATAACGGACGTGGTCTGTCCCGTGACATTCGTGAAGGCGAAAGTCGCCATCGACGAGTTGGACGACGGGCAAGCGCTGTCGATCCGCGTGAACGACGGCGAACCCGTGCGAAACGTGCCGCGAAGCCTCAAGGACGAGGGGCACCGGATACTGAGACTGTCGGACAACGGCGACGGGACGTACAGCCTGATCGTGCGGAAAACCGGTTAGGTCTGCCCAAAGAACATCATATAGACGCGAGGAGTGTCGCGGATGAAGCTTACAGTCGGAGGAAACGTCAAGGAGTTCAAAGAGGGCTTGACCGTGAGCGAACTCATAGAGGCGGAGGGCATCAAGACGCCGATGTACGTCACGGTTTCGGTCAACGACGAATTCGTCGAGAGCGGGGATTTCGCCTCCGCCGTCCTCAAAGACAACGACACGGTGGAATTTTTGTACTTCATGGGCGGGGGACATTGAACCGTGGCTTTTTCAAACGAACAGCTCGAACGTTATTCCCGTCATATCATTCTCAAGGAAATAGGGGTCAAGGGTCAGAAACGCCTGATGACGGGCAGCGCGCTCATCATCGGGGCGGGGGGCCTGGGTTCCCCGGCGGCGCTCTATCTCGCGGCGGCCGGCGTGGGCCGGATAGGCATAGTCGACGCCGACGCGGTGGAAATTTCCAACCTTCAGCGCCAGATCATTCACGCCACGCCCGACATCGGCGTCCCCAAGATCGAATCGGCGCGCCGCAAGATGAACGCGATAAACCCCGACGTGAAAGTGGAGACGTATCACACTATGGCGGACGGGAAAAACGTCATGGAATTGATATCGAATTACGACTTCATAATGGACGGCACTGATAATTTCGGCGCGAAGTTCCTGATAAACGACGCCTGCGTGATAGCGAAAAAGCCGTTTTCACACGCGGGGATACTGCGTTTTCAGGGACAGACCATCACATACGTCCCGGGCGAGGGGCCGTGCTACCGTTGCCTGTTCCCCGTTCCGCCTCCGCCTGACGCCATACCCACTTGCAGCCAAGCCGGGGTGATCGGCGCGATGGCGGGCGTCATCGGTTGTCTTCAGGCTCTGGAGGCCGTGAAATATCTCGCGCGCGCCGGCAAGTTGTTGACGGGCGTCCTTCTCACCTACGACGCCCTGACGATGGAGTTTCGCCGCGTAAAAATTCCGGCGCGGAGGGACTGCGCCGTGTGCGGCGCGAACGCGACAGTAACCGAGGCGGTGAATTGCGTGACCGCGCCCGTCTGCGAAGGCATCGATATATGAACTCGCCCGAAGGACGCTATAAAATTCGTATATCCGCGTCCGACGCGGACGAAATGACAGCTCACGCTAAAGCCTGTTTCCCGCGGGAGGCGTGCGGCCTTATGTCGGGAAACCTCGAGAAAGGCGTCAAAAAAATTTCCCGCGTTTACAGGATGACGAACGCCGACGCGAGCGGGTCGCACTTCACCATTGAGCCCAAAGAGCAACTCGCCGCGATAAAAGACATGCGCGCCAGTGGAATCGTCCCGCTCGGCAATTTCCACTCGCACCCCGAAACCCCCGCGCGTCCGTCCGCAGAAGATATACGTCTCGCGCGTGACCCCGCCGCGAGTTACGTCATAATCTCCCTCGCCGGGGAGAATCCGGTCATGAGAGCCTTTCACATAGAAAACGGCGCGGCGTCGGAAGAGGAAATCGAAATATCCGACGGTTAATTTTTCGCACCAGGGAACCGCGTTGCGAGTGTATAATTTTTCTCGGAACCTCGAGGACGGAACGGGCGGCCGTCACTCCTTTATAGGCATGGGATGCGGGAGCGTCGCGCCGCCGGGGTTTTATCGTTCCGGCGCGTAACGCGCCGTATAAGGTGGGGGGTACAATGACGGACATGATTCTTGAAACGGGCGTATTGCCTGAGCCGCTTTTTGCGTTGGTAGATGCCGATTTATCATCGCGACGTCAATCCCGACCGGTAGAGCAGGCGTTTCGCGGATATGTTCAGCGTCGCCTTGTCTTTTGTGACGCTCAGTATTTCCTCGCTGAAGAAAACGGTGTTTCCCGAGGCGGGAAGCGAGGCGCGCAGAAAATAGAACCTGACGCGGCTGAAATCGTCGTCAACCGGAGGCATTCTGGGAATGAAAGGGGTGTCCGCGCGGTTGGCGAGCGCTCCGGTGAAAAGGCCGGGTTCGTAATCGAGATCGGCCGCGTAAAGCGAGACGCCGGACATGAATTCACCGGGCGGCGGGGGCGCGGCGCTTCCGTCGTCGCGGACGGCCTCTATCCGAAGCGGAATATTCTCGGCGAGGAAGTTCGTCCTGGCCATTGGAAACTGTCCGGACGCGACCGACTCCAGCAGCCAGTCCTCGGCGTATTTGAGGCCCAGGCAGGCCGTCTCCGACGACCTGATATCGACCGTGACGGGTATCGCTATCAGAAATTTCGCTCTCGCCCGCTCCAACACAAAAGCGGACACCATGGAAACGAGCAGCATGAAAACGACCGTCGGCGCGCTCCAAAAAGCGGGACGCCTCAATCTCCGCCGTCTATTTTCCACCGTTTCCACCTCGCGTTTTCGCCGTTTTCGGACGAGATCACGAAAATCTCAGCTACCTTCATTCCCCCGCGCGTCTCGGCCGCGGCCGCCGACGCGTTCCACTCCCCGCGTCCCATATCGGGCGATGTCTCGAATCGCGCGTTCATCTCGTGGATGACGGACGAATAATCCAGCGCGCGAGCCCTTTTATCGCGTGACTTTTTGGATATCGCCGTGACCGCTCCGGACACTTCGAGCGCGCAAGCCGATACGGTCAAGGCTATGAAGAGACAGCAGATCGTCTCGGCCAGCATCCAGCCCCCGCTCTTTCGCGCAAATTTTTTCCCTGGCATCGGAAACAAAAACCTCCCTTCAGCAGTCATGCCTGACGGTATCAGTTTCCCACGGACGAATAAATTTTTCACCGCGGAAAATATCTGCTATACTTTAGGCAAAGTTGCTCTTTTTTTCGGAATTCAACAGACGATGGAGGGAACACGCGATGAGCGATTCGATAACGGACATTGAAAACGGCCTCCTCAAAATCGAGGCGCTGATAAAGGGGCTGTCCGATGACAGGGACAAGGCAAGGGCCGAGACGGCGGAGATGAAACGCGCGTTGGACGACCGGGAGACGGAATTGCTGACCCTCGACGAATCCATGCGGAACATGAAAAACGACTGCGAGAGGCAGATCGCGGAATCGTCCCGCGTCCGTGAGGAACTCGAATCGAGGATCGGGGAACTGGCGTCGAAAATCAGGACTTTGATGTCTCTCGCGGAGGAGTATTCCTCCGCGAATAAGGCGTAAAAACGCGCGTATCGCAATGAGCCGGGCCCCGCGGCAGGTTCCCCTGATGATCGGCAGGAAGTCGTACATGATGAGCACGACTTTGAGCGACAAAGAACTCAAAGACGCGACCGCGCTGGTGGAAGACGTCATCAGGGATACCGGGGGGATGGCGGCCGATCGTGAGCGGTTTCTGGCGGTAGCCTGCTTGGAACTGGCGAGAAGATTGCTGTCGATCGGCAAGCGGGTTGACGAAATACTCGCCGGCGCGGCCGGTAAAACACAAGAAGGGAACTGATTCAAATGAGCGCCGTCGATGTGGCGTTGACCGCCGCCGGATTTTTTTTCATCATACGGGGAATGATGAAGGGGATTTCCGGCGAGGTGATATCGCTCCTCGGAACTGTAGGGGGATTTTTTTGTTCCATAAAATTCCATGAGCCTTTCGCCGTCATTTTGACGACGAATTTCGGCGTACCTGCCGCGCCCGCGACGATTCTCTCGATGCTCGCCGTTTTTTTCGCGATTTTTTTCGGCTGCGCCGTGGTCGAGACGCTGGTGAAAAAGATAGTCAAAAAGACGAGCCTCACCGTCACCGACAAAACGCTGGGCGCTCTGGAGGGGCTGTTCAAGACATACGCGGCGGCCCTTCTGGTACTGGTGGGCGGGTTCGCGATTCAGCCGCTCGCGGGGGACGAGTGGATTCGGAAAAGCCGTGTCCTGTCCGCTGTTTCGATCACGTGGCCGGTCGCGTCGGACTTGCTCGACAGGGCCGGATTGCTACCGGATATCAACGCGATACGGGAAGGGGCTCGCGAGTACATAATCCGTCAGGCCGGGCGCGCGGTGCGGGTCGCGAGCGGAGATGTGACGATGCCGCCGTTTGACGGGTTCACGAATCCGGACGAGGCGGAACCCGGCGCGGAGATGTGACCCCGATCGCGCTACTTTGCCGGTTCCCCGTATGATAATAGATGATGCCGCGAGGGAATCTCTCGAAATATCCAAAATACTCGACATCATAAAACGCGACTGCCGTTGTGACTTGGGCGCTTCCCTGCTCGAGGGCAAAGCTCCGCTGCGCGGCGCGCCGGAATTGCGGGCAGCCCGCGAGTTGTTCGGCGCGGTGGAAAGCTACAGGGATAAATACGGCGACCTCCCCTGGAACCACAAACTGGCGGCCGTGGGATACCTGTTCGATGAAGCGCGGGTCTCGGGTATGCTCACGGGTTCGGAACTGCTCTCGATCAGGCGTCTGCTTCGGGGAGCGGCCCGCGTCAAGGAAGCCCTGACGGCGGCCCGGCACGAGTGGCCGGCGCTTTCGGCGCTGCTCAAAGACCTCCGCGATTTTTCGCGCGAGGAGGAAGCATTGGCTGTCATCGAGGACGACGGAAGGCTGAGCGACTCCGCGTCCGAGAAGCTCGGGAGAATCCGCCTGGGCATGAGGCGCGTGCGCGGCGAGATAAGGCGCAAGGGGCAGAATATCCTATCCGACCCGGCGATAGCGCCCATGCTCCGGGAACGGGTGCTGACGCTAAGAAACGGCCGTCACGCCGTGCTGGTCAGACAGGACGCGGTGACGAACTTTCCGGGTATAGTGGCCGACCGCTCGGGCTCGGGCGGCAGCGTTTACATGGAACCCCACGCCATCATGGCGCTCAACAACGAACACGCCGTGATGGCGGAGGACGAAAACGCCGAGGAGCGCGGGATACTGCGCAAACTCACGGGCCGGATGCTTGATCGCGAAAACGCCATATTGGACGCCGAACGCGCGCTCGGAACCGTCGACCTCTTTTACGCGCTCTCGGAAAAAGTGCGGCGCGATAAATGGCACGTGCCACTGGTCGCAAATCGAGCCAAATTCGACCTCAAACGCGCGCGTCACCCGCTTCTGGGGGACGCCGCAGTCCCAATCGACATATCCTGCGGCACGGACTTCCGGATTCTCGTGGTGACCGGGCCGAACACCGGAGGCAAGACCGTGGCGCTCGAAACGGCGGGTGTCTGTGTCTGTCTCGGCTGGATGGGATTTCCGATACCGGCTGGCGAAAACTCTGAGATCGGTAACATAGACGGGGTTTACGCTGACATAGGGGACGAACAGAGCGTCGAACAGAACCTTTCCACTTTCAGCGCGCATATCGCGCGAGTCAAGAGAATACTCGGCGCCGCCTCGGAAAATTCCCTGATACTGCTGGACGAACTTGGCGCCGGAACCGACCCTGAAGAGGGCTCGGCGCTCGGCGTCGCCATACTCGACGCGCTGCGCGGGCGGCGTTCGCTGGTGCTCGCCACCACGCATCACAATCCCATAAAACGCTACGCCCTCGCCTGCCCCGACGTCGAGTCGGCCTCGGTGGAATTCGACGTCGATACGCTGTCGCCGTCGTACCGTCTGCTCATGGGCATTCCGGGGCGCAGCAACGCCCTGCTGATAGCCAAAAAACTGGGGATGCCAGGGCATGTGCTGGAGCGGGCTTACGGAGCGATAGAGACGAGAGAGGCGAACATGGAGGAGATGATAGGCGAATTGCGGGAGAAGCGCGCCGCGATAGAACGCGAGAGCGGGCGCCTCGACGAAACGCGCGCGGAGATAGAGCGCGAACGGGCGTCATACGAGGCGGAGCTTCGCGCGCTGAACGAACGCCGCGACAAAATTCTCGAAGAGGCCGACAAAAAAGCTCTCGGCATAGTGAAAAACGCGGAAGCCGCGGCGAAATCGCTGTTAAAGACCATGACGTCCTCCGACAGGCCCTCGGCGGACAGGCATTTGGGGCTGACAAAAAAGCATTTCGACAAAATACGCCGGCAGGCCGAAACGCGGACCGACGAGCGTATGGAGCACAGATACGGACACGACAACCGCCCGCTCGAAGCGGGCGAAAACGTGGTGGCGGCTGACACGACGGCCGTCGGCGTCCTGGAGGAGATACAACGCGGCAAAGCCGTGGTCTCCTACGGCGCGGCGCGCATGGAATTGCCCCTCAAAATGCTGCGCAGGGCGACAGGCGAGGAAAACAAATCGCTCAAGAAGGCCGGACGCGCCGCTAAAAAATCCGGCGTCACCCTGCAGACAGGAAGTGGCTCGCGCGTGAAAATAACCTCGCCCCCGCCGCCGGTTGGGGTGGGCAGTTCCATAATGATACGCGGCATGACGACGGACGAGGCAATGCCCATGACGGAGCTTTACCTCGACCGCGCCTATCGCGCCGGTTTCGGCGAGGTGTCCGTGATCCACGGCAGGGGCGAGGGCGTACTGAGGCGCGAGGTTCAGTATCTCTGCAAGCGTCTGCCCTACATCGACGGCTTCAGGCTGGGCGGCGAAGGAGAGGGCGGTTTCGGCGTGACGATAGTGCGTTTTAAAAAATAATCAATCAATAAGCAAAACCTTGAGGCTCCGCCTCAAACTCCGCCGGGGGAACCAGTTCCCCCGGACCCCTTTTTGAAGAGGGTCCAGGGAGCTTGCTCCCTGGCGGGTGCTGGCGGAGCCCGCGGTTTTGCTTACAGAATCGCCTCGAAATATTCTATCGTCTTTTTCAAGCCTTCGTCCAGATGAGTTGACGGCTTCCAGCCAAGAGCTTTCTCGGCGAGGCTTATGTCGGGGCGCCGCCGCGCGGGGTCGTCCTGCGGCAGGGGTTTGAAAACTATTTTCGAGCGGCTCGACGTGAGCGCGATGACCTTGCGCGCCAGCTCCATGATAGTGAATTCGTTCGGATTGCCGATGTTGACAGGGCCGGTAAAATCAGCGGGACTCTCCATGAGTTTCATCAGGCCGTCTATCAGATCGTCGGCGAAACAAAAACTTCTCGTCTGCCGCCCGAGGCCGTAAATCGTTATGTCCTCGCCTTTTAGCGCCTGCACTATGAAATTCGATACCACCCGCCCGTCGTTCAGAGACATGCGGGGACCGTAAGTGTTGAAAATGCGCGCTATCTTGATCTCCACGCCATGCTGTCTGTGATAATCGAAAAAAAGAGTTTCCGCGACACGCTTGTCTTCGTCGTAACAAGAGCGAACGCCGATGGTATTCACATTGCCGCGGTACCCCTCGCCCTGCGGGTGAACTTCGGGGTCGCCGTACACTTCGCTGGTGCTCGCCTGAAGTATCCGCGCTTTCGTCCTTTTCGCGAGCCCAAGCATGTTGAGCGAGCCCATGACATTCGTTTTTACGGTTTTGATGGGATTGTACTGATAATGCGCGGGGCTGGCCGGACACGCCAAGTTATTCCATTTCTAAATCAACAAGGCATTAATTATCCAAGTCCATGAGGTAATGGAGCGTGTAATCTCCGGAGAGTTTTCAAGTTTAAAAAGCTCATCGACCAAGTGATCCCCCAAAGCGTCAATGCCAGAAAATACGCGGTTGTAGAACCCTTTTTCTTTAAGCTCG
>JAIRKI010000091.1 GCA_031260185.1 Synergistaceae bacterium
TTACCGAGAAATTTTCCGCGCCGCCCTATCCGCGTCTTCCTTCTTCTCTTTTTGGAGAAGGGGGGGGGTGACATTTTCACTGTCCCGTTAAGGGGTGACATTATCATAGTCCGGCGACAATGGCATATTTATCCATTTGACAATTCGGCATTGAACCAATAAAGTATATTTTTAATCGGATCCTGGGGGAAAGGAGGTCAATGCGCGGTTTTATTCCGGGTAATCGAAAAATTATGACAAAGGAGAGAGAGCATTGATGAAAAAATTTTTTGCTGTCGGCGTCGTCATTCTGTCCGCGGTCATTATGTCGATCCGCGCGTTTGCGGCCGATACCGTCAAAATAGGACACTCCGTCTCCCTGACTGGAGGCGCTTCGATATGGGGGCAGTCGGAGGCGAGGGCTGTCGACCTGCTTGTCAAAAAAATCAACACGGGCGGCGGAGTACTAGGGTCTCGGATAGAGATAGTCCGTTACGACAACCGCGCGGACGCGCAGGAGTCGGTCAACGTGGCGCGCAGGCTGATAGGCGACGGAGTCGTCGCGGTGATAGGCCCGGCGCAGAGCGGAAACGCGCTCGCCACCGGGCCCGTGCTCGAAAGGGCGAAGATACCCATGGTGGTGACCACCGCGACCAATACCTACGTCACTGTCGATCAGAGAACCGGGCGGGTGAAGAGATACGCCTTCCGCCCCTGCTTCATTGATCCGTTCCAGGGCACTGTGGCCGCCCGTTTCGCGTACGACAGGCTCAATGCCCGCACCGTGGCGGCGCTTTACGACGTGGGCTCCGATTTCAGCCAATGGGTGACGGCCTACTTCGAGGAAGCGTTTACGGCAAAAGGCGGTAAAGTGCTCACCAAAGAGGCTTTCCGTTCCGAGGAACTCGACTACCGCGCGCAGCTCGCCAAAATAAAGGAGCTGAATCCTGACGCGGTGTGGCTTCCCGTCGATCAGAAAGTGGCTTCCATAGCGGCGAGACAGGCGCGCGACCTTGGGATAACCGTTCCGTTGCTCGGCACCGACAACTGGGGCAGTCCGGACATTTTCGATCTGGGCGGAGACGCTATTGACGGCTCTTATTTCGTCAACCTCACCGACACGAGCGACCCCGACATTCAGGACTTTCTGGCCGAGTACCGCGCCGAATACGGCGAGGAGGCCGTTCTCCCTAATCCCGTCATGGCGCAGGACGCCCTGCTGATGATAGCGGAAGCCGCCAAAAAGGCCGGCTCCTTCGACGGCCCCGCGCTCGTGAAGGGACTCGAGAGAATCGCCGATCTCAAGGTCACTTCCGGTATACTGACCATTGATCCGACGAACCACAATCCGCTGAACAAGCCCGCCGTCATTCAGAGAGTGGACGTCGGCAAAAAAGAATTCGCGTTCGTCGAGAAGTATCAGGGGCAGTAAAAAAGTTTCAAACCGCTGGGAAGAACGGTTGTTTCTTCAAACGCTCGTAACCGGTCTCTCCATAGGCGCGATCTACTCGCTGATGGCGGTCGGTTACTCGCTGATATTCAGCGTGCTGTCCTTCAGCAACTTCGCGCACGGCGCGGTCATCATGCTGGGGGCGTACATAGGGCTCGCGCTCGCGTCGAAACTCGGCCTCGGATTCGCGCTCGTCATGTCCGGGGCCGGCGCGGGCGTCATAGCGATGATCAACGAGCGCGTGGCCTATGCCGCCCTCCGCCGAAGGGGAGCGCCCTCGCTCTACCTGATGATAAGCGCTATGGGTTGTTCCATGTTCCTCGAAAACATGGTTTACGCCACCATCGGGGCGAGATTTTACGCTTTCCCCGAATTTTTCGGGAGCCGGACGGTGCGCTTGTGGGGCAGCTCGCTTAGTCTGCTTGATTTGTGCGCTTTCGTGATTTCCGTGACGGCCGTTTTCGCGTTGCATCTGTTCATAACCAGGACAAGAACAGGCATCGCCATCCGCGCCGGCGTGAATGACATGACCATGTGTTCGCTCATGGGCGTCAACACCGACAGGCTCATATCGGTGGTATTTTTCATCGCCGGCGCTTTTGCCGGGGTAGCGGGGGTGTTCCTCGGCGTCAGATATCTCGTGTACCCGACCATGGGCTGGGTTACGAACAAAGCCTATATCGCGGCCGTGATAGGAGGTCTCGGCAGTCTGCCCGGGGCGATGATGGGCGGCCTCATACTCGGCGTTCTCGAAACTCTCGTCTCCACGTATATATCCAGCGTCATGCGAGACGTATTCAGCTTCACCGCACTGACGGCGCTTCTGATATGCCTGCCCGACGGACTGATGGGCGCCGAGACGGAGGACAAGGTCTAACTTTGTACTATCATTACGCGCTCAACATCTTTCTTTTGGCTTGCGTCAACATGATAGCGGTCCTCGGCGTCTCCATTTTTACCGGTTTTACGGGGCTTTTTTCGCTGGGGCACGCGGCTTTCGTGGGAATAGGCGCTTACACGGCGGGAGTTTTGACCTATCATTGGTATGTTCCCTTCCCTCTCGCCATACTTGCCGCGATGCTCGCGTCTGGCGCGGCGAGCCTCATAATCGGCGTCCCGACGTTGCGGGCGAAACTGAGGAGCGATTACTTCGCGATAGCGATCATGGGCTTCGGCGAGGCCCTCCGCGTGTGCCTCGAAAACCTCTCCATCACCAACGGCGCGCGCGGCTTGTCGCTCGACGAGCTGAGCGGCCCCGCTTGGGTCGTCGGCGCGCTCCTGGCGAGCCTCGCGTTCGCGCGCTCTCTTTTGAAATCGCGCTTCGGCGCGATGTTCGTGTCCGTCCGCGAGGATCCGGTGGCGGCCGAGATGATAGGCATCAATCTGTTCAGGACCAGATTGCTGTCGCTCGTGGTGAGCGCCGTGCTGTGCGGCGTCTCCGGCGCGCTCCTGGCGCACCGGCTCGCCTTCATCCAGCCGGTGATGTTCACCATGACCCAGTCGACGCAGCTTTTGGCCTCGGTGATCGCGGGCGGCATGGGAAGCGTATCGGGTCCGGTGATCGTGTCCCTCATCTTCACTGCGCTGCCCGAAATGCTGCGAAACCTCGAGATGTACCGGCTTCCGGCCTATGGGTTGCTTCTCGTCATGATCATGATTTTCAGGCCGCAGGGGCTCATGGGGTATCGCGAGATATCCGATATCTTGCGCGGCGCGCGCGGCTTTCTTTCCGAAAAACGGAGATGACAGCGGCGCTGCTCGAAGTGCGCGGACTCACGAGGGTTTTCGGCGGGATAAAGGCCGTCGATTCGCTCTCCTTTGACGCGCACGAAGGCGGCGTTACAGGCTTGATAGGCCCGAACGGCGCGGGCAAGACCACCGTGTTCAACCTCATAACCGGCGTGTATCGGCCAACTGCCGGGACGATACGTCTCGCGGGCGAAAGTTTGACCGGACGCCGCCCCGACGACGTCGCGCGCGCCGGGGTGGCGCGGACTTTTCAGAATATAAGGCTCTTCGCGCGCATGACGTGCCTCGAAAACGTGACCGCGCCGATTCTGGCGCGCGCTTCCTACGGACCGTTCGCGGCGATTTTCCGCGCTCCGGCCGCCAGCTCGGCCGAACGCGCCGCGCGAGAGAAAGCGTTCGCAATTATGAGGGAACTCGGCATTGAAGAGACGATGTCGTCTCAGGCGTCCAATCTTCCGTACGGAACGCAACGCAAATTGGAGATCGCGCGCGCCCTCGCGTGTTCTCCGAAACTGGTGCTGCTGGACGAGCCGGCCGCGGGAATGAACGACGCCGAGACGCGCGAACTGGGCGGGACCATAAGACGCGTATTGGCGGATTTCGGCGTAACGATACTGCTGATAGAGCATCACATCAATCTGGTGCTGGATATATGCGATCACGTCGTGGTCATGGAGCGGGGCGCGCTTTTGGCGCGCGGAGCGCCCGGAGATATCCGCGAAAACGGCGCGGTCGTTGACGCGTACCTCGGCCGACGGAGGGAGAGGGCGTTATGAGCGGGCATTACGCCGAAATAAGCGGGCTGCACGTGTACTACGGCAATATACACGCCCTGCGCGGCATCGATATGTACGCGGACAAGGGGGAGATAGTCTCGGTGGTCGGCGTCAACGGAGCCGGAAAATCGACGCTGATGTGGACGCTCGCCGGAGTTCTGCCTTACAAGGGATCGATAAAATTTGACGGTTTGCCCCTGCCGGCGCGCCCGCACGAGACGGTTGCCCGGGGCGTCTCTCTGGTGCCGGAGCGCCGCAGGCTTTTCACCGCCATGTCCGTCAGGGAGAATTTGATAATGGGCGCGATACGCCGGAACGACAGGGACGAAATAGAACGCGACATGGAGCGGTGTTTCGCCCTTTATCCTGTGCTCAAGGAGCGTTTGTCTCAGCGTTCGGGAACGCTTTCTGGGGGCGAGCAGCAGATGCTCGCCATATCGCGCGCGCTGATGAGCCGCCCGCGCGCACTTCTTCTGGACGAACCCTCTTTGGGCCTCGCGCCCAAAGTCACCGAGGCGCTGTTCGACACGATATCGCAAATTCGCGGCGATGGCGTGACGGTGCTGATGGTCGAGCAGAACGCCTACGAGACCATGAACGTCAGCGACAGGTGTTACGTGCTGCAAGCCGGAACGATCGCCATGTCGGGAAACAGCTCCGAGATAATGAAAGATCCCC
Organism: Synergistaceae bacterium; assembly: GCA_031260185.1. Taxonomy (GTDB): domain Bacteria; phylum Synergistota; class Synergistia; order Synergistales; family Synergistaceae; genus JAIRKI01. Next base: position 4,633 of record JAIRKI010000091.1, read on the forward strand.
GGGTCAGAAAGGCGTATCTCGGCGATTGACGCGATAGAACGCTTCGGCGGTCAGTCACCGGCTCCGTGAAAAATACAGCGCCGGCTTGCGGGTACGCGCGCGCCCGATTTCAGAGTCGCGGCGCGCGTCTCCACTTATAGACGGCTTCGTCCGCCAGCGCCAGCATTTCGCGGTCGCCGCCGCTGTTTCCGTAAGCGAAAATTTTGGAGAAACCATTCAAGTCGAATTTCGCCTTGACGCGCGAGACTTTTTCCGCTCCGCGGCAGTTGGGCGTTTTGAGCCGCCCTGTTATCCGCCCGTCTTCAACCTCCAACTCCGTTCCGACGACAGGCACCCCATAACGCGACGCCCAGGGCTCCACCCAATCCTTCATCGAGGCCGTCACAATACATACGGTATCTCCCAGTTCCAGATGTTTTCGGAAAACTTCCATCGCCGTCGGCATCGTTATCCCGTCGATCTCCCGCTCGGCGTAATCTTCCGCGCAGGAAAGGTATGACTCGAAAAGCGTTCCCTTCCACATTCGGGATACGAATCTCTCTTTGACCTCGGAGCGGTCGGTCAGTTTCGATAACGGACACGCGAGCGCCGCCTTGAACATCGCGGCAACTAAGGAGACGGCGCCAAACCGTTTCACATGAAAATCGAGAAACGTGTCCTTCCTCGTCAAAGTACCGTCGAAATCGAACAGGGCTATCCTTTTTTCCTTTACCGCCGATCCGGTCAACATAAAATCATTATAACACGTATATTCCTGTAAATGTACAAACACCAGATATGCTAGGGCGTGTTGACGCTATACAAGAATAGAGTTATAAATTATGCATGAAACTTACTTTAGACCAATACAATAAGATAAAACATGTTCTTCCGGTACAACGGGGTAATGTCGAGACAGACAACCTG
>JAIRKI010000095.1 GCA_031260185.1 Synergistaceae bacterium
ACCACCGCGGGAAAACTCGCCTCGCGGCTCGCCGGAGACGGAAAAAGCGTAATTCTGGCGGCGGCCGACACATACAGGGCGGCGGCGATAGAACAGCTCAAAGCGTGGGGGGAGAGGACATCGGTGAGGGTGATAGCTCACGCCCACGGAAGCGATTCCGCGGCGGTAGTGTTCGACGCGATAGCGGCCGCGAGGGCCTCGGATACGGACGTCGTAATCGTCGATACGGCCGGGCGTCTTCACACCAAATCGAACCTGATGGACGAACTAGCCAAGGTGGGCAGGGTTGCGGCGCGCGAAATCCCCGGCGGGATTTGCGAGACGCTGCTGGTGCTAGATTCGGTGACCGGGCAGAACGGATTCATGCAGGCGGATATATTCAATAAATCCATACCGCTTTCCGGTGTGGTGCTCACGAAATTCGACAACACCGCCAAGGGGGGAATAGTATTGTCCATATCGCGGCGTTTGAGGCTTCCCATAAGATATATCGGCCTGGGCGAGGGAGCGGCGGATCTGGAACTATTCTCCTGCCGCGATTTTGTGCATGCCCTTCTAGGAATGGAGATCGCGGACGATGGCCGGCGCCCGGGAAATTAAAAGCGGGATGCTTTCGGCCGAGTCCGGCGTACAGGAAGCGCTGCGCGCCCTTTATTTCTACGGCGCCGATTATATAATGCTGAAAATGGGACGCCGGGAAAAGCTCATACACAAGGAGCAGATGATCTCGCTCATGGAACTGGGTCACGACAGGACGACCATCGATGAAATGTCCGTGATGACGCTGCCCGAGCCGGTGTCGGCCAAGACGCGCGCCGAGGACTTGCCGCCGGATACCGCGCTTCTCATGTTTTCCCGCAAGGGGGGAGGCCCGGTTGGTTCCCTGTCCATGACGTCGCTCGGTGAATATCGGGAGCGGAAAATCAATGAGGCTGAGGACGTGTATCCCGAGTGGTGGGAAGCGCCGATGCCCCTGCTCTATATGGATGACAACCGCGTCGCACTGAACGGCGCGGCCGCCGCGAAAATACCCTGCGAAGCCGGTGATTTGGCGGCGCGGGCGGATAAAATGAAACGCGACGGCGTAATCACCGTGAAGGACAAAAAACGGGAACTGACTTTCTCCATACGCCCCATCGAGGAGAACGTATATATGATCGAGGACATATCCGGCGATTTCGAGATGGCGGAGGAACTGGTGTGGTGGGCGGCGGTGGGCAAGGCGTTCGTCCGCCGGGTAGAGGAAAACGGTGCCGTGGTACGGCGTATGTCCCCTCTGGAAACGCCCCCCGCGTCGGCCGCGGATGTACTCTACTGTTCATGGGAGAACGAGCCTCTGGGCAGCATCGCCATAGGCATGCCGGACGATATCGACGGGGATGAAACTCCGATATCCGACGAAAGCGGGGGCGACAGCCTGCCGCCCGCCCCTGTTTCGCCGAGCGCGGCATACGTGACGAAACCCGACGCGCCTTCAACGCCGGAGCCGCGAGAGACCGATGCGTCCGGGCAGACCGAAAATTCCGAAACCGGCCCGGCCCCCGAAAAACCGTCTCGCGGAGGACACGCGCGGAAGACTCAAACGCGGCCGGCGGAGAATGAAAAACATGAGCGAAGCGCTCAGCGGAAGCAGAAGGACGACCTGATCCCGGATTCAGACGCCATGCCGGAACCATCCAAAGAAAAAAACGGGCCAGTGACAAAACGGCCTGAGACGTCAATGCCAAACGCCGCGCGCGAACCCGCCCCATTCAGCAAACCCTCAGCTAAAAAGGGTAAAGCCGCCGGCCGAGTGGCCGTGAAAAAGGGCCGTGACGAAGAAAAGTATACCGTATCCGAACCTGACTTGCCGCCGCCGGCGTACATGGAGAGCGCGGAGGAAGCCGGCGAGGATGTGAAAACAGGGGAACCAGCCGCGCCGAAACTTCTCGACAAAAATGCCGCGCGCAGGGCTTACGGAGGCCCCCGGCGAAAGAAGGCCCCCGGTGGCCGCGCCGAAAACGCGTGACGGCCCCGTTCCGGTGAAACTGATATCCGGCCTGCTCTGCCCGGCGGAACGGGCGGAGTTGACGGAATGGGCGGCCGGAAGAATGAGCGCGGTTTTCGGCGATATAGAGCTCGCGAGCCCGTCGTACCCCTTCGGCTATACCGACTATTACAGGGATATCGCGCCGCGCATGGAGAGGCGTTTTTTCGTTTTCGCCGGATTGAGACACCCTTTCGGACTGGTGGCGTGGAAAAAACTGGCAATCTCGATAGAGGAGGAAAGCGCAGCCGGAGCGGGCAGGAAGGTCAATATCGACCCCGGCTATCTGGACGGCGCGCGGCTCGTGCTCGCTTCGACCAAGGACAACGCCCACAGGATATACCTGTGGGACGATATATACGCTGAGACCACGATGTGCCGTAAGAAATCGGGATGGATCAGTTTTTCGTACACCTTTCCCGATTTCGCGAGCGGCGTTTACGACGATTTCCTCGACGCGGCGAGGAACGTCTGGAAGCGCGATATCCGCGCGAGAGGGGATTGACCGTCTTGATAGAAAAATACACGACCGAGGCCATGAGAAAAATATGGTCCGACGAGAACAGGTTCCGAAAATGGCTCGACGTGGAACTGGCGGTTTGCCGGGCCTGGGCCGCCGACGGAGCGATACCGGCGGACGACCTCGCGCGGATAGAGAGCCGGGCTTCTTTCAGCGCGAAGCGGATAGCCGAGATAGAAGAGGAGACACAGCACGACGTGATAGCGTTCGTGACGAACGTCGCGGAAAATATCGGGCCGTCGGGAAGGTTCGTTCATCTCGGGCTCACGAGCAGCGACGTCATCGACACGGCTGCTTCGATGCTGATATCCGACGCGCTCGGCGTGGTCGCCGGCGCGGCCGAAGGCCTTTACGAATCCTTGGCGCGTCTCGCCTGGAAATACCGGCACACGCCCTGCGCGGGGCGGTCGCACGGAATCCACGCGGAACCGACGAGCTTCGGCCTCAAATTTCTGGGGTTCTTCTCCGAGGTGAGCCGCGACATCGAACGTCTCAGAAATGTCCGCGAGGAGATAAGGGTCTGCAAGATATCCGGGGCCGTGGGAACGTACGCCAACTGTCCGCCGCGCGTCGAGACGCGCGTCGCGGCGGAGTTGAACCTGAAACCCGACCCAGTCTCGTCGCAGATAATTCAGCGCGACCGCCACGCAAGCATCGTGTCGGCGCTCGCCCTTTACGGCGCGGGTTTGGAAAGGCTGGCGCTCGAGATTCGTCACCTTCAGCGCACGGAAGTGCTGGAAGTCATGGAACCCTTCGGAAAAAAACAGAAGGGTTCGTCCGCGATGCCTCATAAAAAAAATCCCATACTGTCCGAGAGGGTATGCGGTCTGGCGAGGCTTTTGAGGGGCTATGCCGTCGTAGCGCTCGAAAACGTAGCGCTCTGGCACGAGCGCGACATAAGCCACTCGTCGGCGGAACGGGTGATATGGCCCGACGCCTTCAACGCCGCCCACTACATGACCGACATGATGAAGCGCGTCATCGACGGATTGGTCGTGAACGAACGCATGACAGAACGCAACCTGGAACTCACGGGGGGGCTCATCGCGAGCGGAAGGGTGCTCCTGGCCCTGGTCGAGCGGGGAATGACGCGGGAGGACGCTTACGCCGCGGTGCGGGAAAACGCGATGAAGTGCTGGGACGCGGCGCAAAGGGGCGAGAGCGCGTCCCTGCGCGCGTTGCTGGAGACCGATCCCCGAACGGAGACGCTCCGTCGCGTCGGCGACGGGTTGGATGAGCTGTTCAGGCTCGAATTTTTCCTCGCCCATGTTGACGAGATATTCGCGCGTTTCCATATTTTTGAAAAACTCGGCCTGAAATGAGGCCTATAAAATCGTGGCAATAACCTGAAGAGTTAGCCGCGCGGATGATTTCGCCTGACTTCTTGTTCACGATCAGCTGTGTCTTTTGGTGTGGCGCTTCTTTTTGTCGGAGTACCACTTTTTTTGTTTTTTTAGAGCGCTCGACTGGGCTTTCGGTTACGTCTACCAGCACGACTTCGATTTCCGTGTCCCATAAAAGCGCCTTTTTCCAGGGAAGACTGAATTTTCCGCACTTCACCGGCGTGTTCTCAACCCACACGATCCAATCGCGCGCCGTCGCTTCGCCGGCTTCAAACTCGAAGGCCGGCTCTTTTTGTGTGACATACCGCTTATAGAGCGTGTTCACGCTAACCACGGCATCAATAATCATTGCAAAATATATAAACCCACAAAACATCACATCCAATTTATCATAGCGCGTGAAGATTTTCCTAAATCTCTTCAGACGCA
>JAIRKI010000135.1 GCA_031260185.1 Synergistaceae bacterium
ACATCGCTCAGTGATAGGCTTGGAAATGTAATGACCAAAAATGGGAAAATATATCGCGGGATAAACCCATATAGGGTGGATGTATTTAAGGAACTTTGGCAAAGCGGCATCTTGCAATCACTTATCGAGTTAAATTATCTTGTGGACATAAAGATCACGAATTACCGCACGGAAAGATTTCCATTAATCATAGAGACCGAAAAAATGCAAATTATACCACCTATGTACTCCACATTTTCAATGACAAAACAAATTGCTCTAAATGCGTGTACAATGGATAAAGTCTTATCACATTTTGATTTTCATTTGATCGACGCAGCCGAAGAAAATTTTGCGTTTAAGGGCGGCGTGCCCAAATTATATGATATCGGCTCAATGATTCATAATAAATTTTTGGGGTGTTCTTCCGTTTCTTATTTTAATAAATGTGTTAGATCTGCATTATGTAAATTGCTTATGCTTTCCACAAAGCGATCTTATTTTGCGCGAAGCCAGACTATCTCGGTACCAGATATTGGAATTCCTCTTGAGGAAAGTTTAGAATACAAGGCTATCTTAAAATATGCGCTCAACTTCGCGTTTGATTACAACAGACAGAGTGGTTCTAAAACATATAACACCATTTTGCGAAAAGTATTCATTGAGAATTGTATAACGCCGGAATATATTGAATTTCTATTCGATGTCGATTTCAAAAAGATACCCTCTCAATGGGGAGGATATGCGGATGAACTTATCAAGCTCAATTCTCCAACCGAGAGATTTAGCAGAATTTTACAACTGATAAACGAATTTGTGCCGAAGGACTCAGAATCTTTTGTTGATATAGGAGGTAACATCGGTTATTTTTGCTCACTTATCGCCGATGCAAAATTATTTAAAAGTGTTGTAAATTTAGATAACGATGAGACAGCGCTGGAAAAAGGCCGCGAAATATTTCAAGATACCGGCGTTGATTTTTTCCGAATTGGTTTCGGAAGTTTACATAAAAACATGATAACAGCGGACGTAACCGCGGCTTTATCCATTACTCATCACTTGATTCTTACTTATGGTTATAATGTGTTCGACTGCATAAAGCATATTGCTGATATTACCAATAAAATAGCGTTTGTTGAATTTATGCCACTTGGATTATATTGCGGAGACGGAAAAATACCCGATGTTCCGGATTTTTATACAGAAGATTATTTTGAGCAAAACTTTAAGGAAAATTTTACTCTTTTACACAAGGAAATTGTTAATTTTGTAAATATCAACGGCAAAGAATATCCGCATAGAGTGCTCTTCGTAGGAGCCAAGAAATAATACGCTGGAAGACGAGAACCCGACTACTTTACGCCGTGACGACGGCACAGATTTTTATTTTGAAATTTTTCCACGGTCGTTAGCCTCTCACCCTCACCTATATCAACTACATCCAGATTATATGGGTCAATCGTAAGAACGCTGTCAAAAATATTCACTATTGTGTATTTAAACCGCTCGTTACGTAACTGAGAAATAGACGAATCCTCCGCCGTAATTCGTCGTGTCGAGCCACAGCGATAAATCGGCCGCGAAAACGCGCCCTCTGTCGAGTATCCCGATTTCAACGTTTCCGTTCGGTTCGGTCTGTTCCGCGGACACCACGGTGACCCAATGCCATTCGTCCAGGTTTTTCTCCTCGCCGTTGTGCAGGTTGAGAAAAGCTATCGGGATATCACGCGAGAGCGCGTCCGTCATATAAGCCCATACGCGTTCCATCCGCGGGCGGAGCGCGCGTTCCTCGGGTATGCCGCATACCTCGGAAGCCATTTTCAGGTTTTTGGCGGCGCAGTATGATATGACGCGCCTTCGCAGCATTTCGGCGGTGTGGATGCCCCTTCGTGTGGGAGTGACGTATTTCCACACTTCCTCCATGAAGGATACCGCGTGTTTTTTGCCTTTGACTTCCGGAGCGGCGACGGCCCGCCGCAAATACATCAAAATTCCCGCCACGACCGACGGCCCGCACCCCGACATCCGCTGCCAGTCGGAGCCGTACCAGCCCTGGTCGCAACCGTAGAAAATCTCTCCCGTCTCGTCGTCGGCGATTTTGAACGCATCAATGTCGGAAAGCGATAATTTTACCATTTCTTCCCTCGCTCCGTTAAATATTTGAGAGACGCGCGACACGCTCAATATTTTAACTTTTCTTTCCCGGCGTGTCAAAACGCGCCAATCCTCATAGGCGACTTTCGCTTCCGTTTGCGTTACAATGCGGGGGCACGGCGAGGTCTTGATTAAATTAACTTGAGGCAGGGAGTGACGACCGATGACGAAAAGACAGCTGACGATAATAGGCGCTGGACCGGCGGGGCTTACGGCGGCCATATTCGGACGCAGGGCGGGGCTGGATGTTCTCGTCCTGGAGAAGGGCATGGCCGGAGGACAGATAAACATCACGGCCGGGATAGAAAATTATCCCGGATTCAAACTCGCCGGGGGCATGGAACTTGGAAAAATCTTCCGCGAACACGCGGAAAAATTCGGGCCCGAGTTTATGGAATGTTCCGTCGAGTCGGTTTCTTTCAGGGACGGCAATAAAACCGTCGTCACGAACAAAGGGACGATTGAGACCTGCGCGTTGATAATCGCGTCAGGGGCGTCGTTCGTCAAATCCGGCTGCAAGGGCGAGGACGAGTTCGCCGGGCGCGGCGTGAGTTATTGCGCCGTGTGCGACGGGGCGTTTTTCACCGACGCTCCGGTGGCTGTGATAGGCGGCGGCGACAGCGCCGTCGAGGAGGCGGATTACCTCGCCCGGTTCGCGTCGAAAGTCTATGTCATCCACCGCGGGGACGAGTTTCGCGCGCGGAAAAGCGTCGTGGACCGCGCGCTGGCGAATCCTAAAATAGAAACCGTCATGAATTCCGTAGTCGAGGAAATCGCCGGAGGGGACTTGGTGGAGCGGGTCATCGCGCGAAACGGCAAGAGCGGAAAGACCAGGGAAATCCCTGTGGACGGAGTCTTCGTGTACGTGGGATCCGCCCCGAATCTCGGATTCCTGACCAATGAGAGCGGGGTGAAACGCGCCGGTAACGGTCGGATAATCACCGACGGAAAGATGGAAACGTCGGTAAAGGGAGTTTTCGCGGCCGGCGACGTCCGCGAAAAATATCTGCGCCAGGTCGTTACCGCCGCCGGAGACGGCGCGACGGCGGCGGCGGCGGCCGGCGAATACCTGTCCAAAATCGGCACGCTCCCGGATCTGAAGCAGAGGCAGCATATCACGGCTTGACGGTTTATTCTTTAAAAACTATATTTATATCGTTCTTGGATACATTGAACGCCCGGGAGTGGTGAAATAAAAAATGCCGGATAAAGAGAACTGCGTCATCGTCTGCCGGTGCGAGGAGATAACGCTCGGGCAGATACGCGAGTGGATAGACAGGGGCTGTGACACCGTGGACGAGATCAAGCGCGCGTCGCGCGCGGGAATGGGGCCGTGTCAGGGGCGCGGCTGCCGGGATATTATAATGAGAGAGATATCGAAGAGGCTCGGCATTCCTTTGGATCAGGTGGATGCCGGGTCCGTGCGCCCGCCGGTCAAACCGGTAAAAATCGGGCTCCTCGCGGGAGACGAATAGCCGTGAAATGGAAGAACAAAGCCGACGTAGTCATCATAGGAGGCGGTATCATCGGAACGGCCACGGCGTACAACCTCGCCAAGTTCGGCCGCAAGGACGTTGTGGTTTTGGAAAAGGGCACGGTGTGCGGCGGTTCCACCGGCAGATGCGGCGCCGGCATCAGGGCGCAGTGGGGAACCGAGATGAACTGCCGTCTCGGGCTCGCCTGTCTCGATATATTCGAGCAGCTCGACAGCGAGCTGGGGATGCCGACGGGGCTCAACCAGGGCGGATACCTGCTCGTGGCCTACAGCGAGAAGGAATTCGAGAACCTGAAAAAGGGAATGGCCCTGCAGAACGGTTTGGGAATCAAGTCGAGGGCCGTCTCGCTCCCGGAGGCCCGCGAGATATGCCCGGCGCTCGACGCTTCCGACGCGGTCGGATTTACGTATCACGCGCGCGACGGACACGCCGACCCGTTCCTCACCACGTTCGCCTACCTCGAAGCGGCCAAGCGTCTCGGCGTATCGTATTTCAAAAACACCGAGGCGACGGGGATAACGGTCAAAGGCAACAAAGCCGTCGGCGTGGACACCACGAAAGGCCATATCGACGCCGACGCGGTCGTCAACTGCGCCGGGCCGTACGCGCAGTACGTAGCGAAACTGGGCGGAATCGATATTCCCAACTGGGGCGAGCGCCACGAGGCGCTAATCACCGAACCGGTAGATCCCGGGGTCTGCCCGCCGATGCTTATGAGCTTCTCGGGAAACTATTATATTCAGCAGCGCCCGCACGGGTCGATAATATGCGGCGTCAGCCCGGAGGGACACCCGCAGGACTTCAAACTGCGCGCCACCCGGCAATTTATAACGCACATGAGCGCGGTTTTGAAAAAAATGCTTCCGTCGGTGAAAGACATACGTGTGGTGCGCCATTGGTCGGGGCTGTACGATATGACGCCCGACGGTTCTCCGATAATAGGCGAGACCGACGTCAAAAATTTTTATCACTCGACCGGTTATTCGGGCCACGGGTTCATGCTGGGCCCCATAGCGGGGCGCATACTGGCCCAGCGCCTCACGGGAAACAAACCCGACATCGATTTCTCCACACTGGATTACAGGCGTTTCGCGCGCGGAGAACTGATCGTCGAACCGAACATAACCTGACATACTCCCAACGGCATACGTCAGCCCCGCCTTTTACGGCGTATGGTAAATTTTACAATCAACAGCATAATATTTCTTGAAATTCACAGCCGGTTTATCTGTAGAGCGGACTTCAACGTCCGCCCCGTCTTTGCGGCATTGTTTTTCAATATATACGCTAACCCGAAAAATCCTCACTAAAGATTCCCCTCTTCCCTGACGATAATCATCATAGTGGAAGGTGTATCGGCAACGCTTGTTGTATTGACGGGAGCATGGACGCGCGCTCAATGCCATGCGGGCCGATCTCCGTAAATCGTCCCCTGAGGTGAAAAACAGGGAGAACAGTTTGTACAGGGAGGTCGCTTAATCATGCGTATTATGAGCAACATACCGGCGTTACAGAGTTATAACGCCCTGACGGTGACGAACAACGCTCTTTCCAAATCGATCGAGAAGCTGTCGAGCGGGCTTCGTATCAACAGAGCCGCCGACGACGCGGCCGGGCTCGCGATATCCGAGAAGATGCGCGCTCAGATAACGGGTCTGGATCGCGCGGCGGCAAACGCGCAGGACGGCATCAGCATGATCCAGACGGCGGAAGGAGCGCTCTCGGAAGTGCACGCGATGCTTCAGCGGATGCGGGAGCTGTCCGTGCAAGCGGCGAATGATACGTTCACCCAGGAAGACCGCGGTTACATCCAGCTCGAAATTGACCAACTCAAAGAAGAAATTCAGCGCGTATCCGCCAACACGCAGTTCAACAAGAAAAAACTGCTCGACGGTTCCGCGGCCGCGCTTTGGTCGACCAGCAACCTCGACACCAAAGTCGTCATAAACGGCGGGCTCCGGCAAGTCGACCAGTTCGGCCAGAAGTCGTTGGTGGAAGGCAACTACAAGATATCCATCAACACGGCGCCCGGCCGTGGAGAGATACAGAAGAGCGATATATTCAAGATAAAGCATCCCAACGTGATCATGAACCTCACGATCGACAGGAACGGCGGTTTCGAGAGCATCGCCGTGGACAGCCTTCCGCCCGGTCAGTACAACGTCTATCAGGGGACCGATGCGAGTACGGATGATATGGCAAAGGTCACGCAAAGCTATGGGGTGGAGAGCGCGTCGAATCTGATCAGTTTTACCACCGCTTCTTTCGTTGGGAATTCGGTGAAGAACGCGAGCATTCTGTTCGAAGCCATAGCCGTTGATTCCTCGAACGGCTACGTGACGTTCCGCGTTCAGGCCAACACGCTCGCGGCCGACGGCACGATCGCGAGTTATTTCGACGCAAACCTCATTATCGGCACAGCCGGTCTGGGCTCCGACACGTACAGCAAACTCGGTTTCACGGTCACCAACGAGAACGCCATAAAAATGAGTTTCCGCTCCGCCGCCGCGTCTTTCAGTGTCGGCAGCAAAATTGTGATCAACATGCTGGCGCAGGAGGAGCCCGGCAACCCCAATACCGAGATCAGGATATCCGCGACCGTCAATCCCGACTGGCCGGAGGCATGGGCCGCCGACCTCTCCAAGGGGCTCACAGCGGGCGGCGCCGTCAAAGAGGTCTCCTACAACATCAATACGACCGACGTCCAAAGAAAGGAAGTCCAGTTCAAAAATTTCTACCTCAATTCCGCCAACGGGACTGTCTATGAGGGCAACATAAAGATAAAATTCAACGAGAATTTCACCCAAGCGAACGCCGAAAGAGTGCGCGTCTCGTTTGAGGCGGCTTATATCGGCCAAGTGGCGAAGGGCGACGTTTGCCTGCGCGACCTCGACAAATTCTGGGACGCGAACGGCGTGTTTCTCCTCGACACGCCCAAGAGCGTCACGCTGTTCCAGGGCGACGGCAAGAGCGCGAGGGTGATGCTGTACTCCACGGACACGCTCGACGACGTAAAGCAAAAACTGAACGACGCCATCGCGTTCGATCTGGGGCAGGCGAAATACGTCATAGAAAACTCGGACAAGTTCGTCTCGTTCGTCGAAGACTCGATTCTTAACTCCACCGAATCGGTCAAGGGCACTTTCGTGATACGCTCGATTATTTCCGGAGCGGCGGGAGAGTTGACGTTATCCGGCGACGAGGAGATAGTGAAGGCGTTCTCGCTGAACGTGATTCAGGCCTCCGGCGAGAGCCAGAGCAGAATTACCGTCACCGACGCCCACACCGGGGACGTCATAACGCCGAACATGAAAATCACCGGCAACACCCTTTACGGAATTGTGCATCCCAACGTCGACGTGGTGTTCGACCCGATGGTGAACGTCAAATCCACATGGAACAACAACACGAAGGCGTTTGACGTTCTGGAGAGTCCGACTTACACCGAAACCATCGTGCACCTCTCCGACAACACGACGGTGTTCCAGATAGGCGCCAACCAGGGCGAGGATATGGCAATCGACATCGGCGACATGGGAACGCTGTCGCTGGGCCTGCACAACCTGGTTGTGACCGATAAGGATACCGCCAGCCGCGCGATCGGCGCCATCGACAACGCGATATCCAAAGTGTCGAGCCAGAGGGCCAAGCTGGGCGCGTATCAGAACAGATTGGAGTACACCATCAACAATCTGACCACAGCCAGCATGAACGCCACCGCGTCCGAGAGCCGCATCCGCGATATCGACCTCGCCAAGGAGATGTTGAACTTCACGAAATTCAACATCCTGAGCCAGGCGGGTAACTCGATGCTGGCGCAGGCCAACCAGTTGCCGCAGAACGTGCTGGCGCTCCTGCGGGGATAAGCCCCGACTCGCCGGGGGCGTAAAGCAGGCGGAAAGGGCGTGGCCCTTTCCGCTTTTTTTTAACACCGCGCGTGTCATATTTTCGCCGCAATAGGATAGAATATTCAAAATCGCGCGGGTTTGGAGGATTGTCCCATGTTCGACGGTCAGTCGATTTTGATAACGGGAGGCACCGGCTCTTTCGGCAGATATTTCGTGAAGACGCTTCTCGAGCGTTACAGGCCTAATAGGGTGATTGTATATTCCCGTGACGAGCTGAAACAGTTCGAGATGGGGCA
>JAIRKI010000045.1 GCA_031260185.1 Synergistaceae bacterium
TTATGATTTTTATCGAATAGACGCCGGCGAGTACAGGGTGGATAAAATAAGTTGACGCCATCGTACCGAGGAGCGTCAGGCTATTTTCCCGCATTCCAGATAATATCTTTTGTCGCGCGACTCCCCTATCGAAAAACTCTTCCTCGGGAAGACACCCCTCGACAAGACCGTGCCGAAAAAATCCGACTTGTCCATTGCGGGCATGATTATCCCGACGTTGCCCGTCCGGGATGAGAGCGATTCCAGCGTTTCGCTGCCATGTATGTAATCGACGCGGCATCCCGTTTTTTCGGATATCTCGTCTATAAAAGATTGCGCGGCCCCTATCGCGTCGCCTACGCGGGAAGCCGCGACGGAAAATTTTCCGCCCTCGCCCGACGAGCGCCACTCCACGCCGTACCGGCCCGGACCGCCAATCGCGCGCTCCATGTCTCTCGCGAACGAACGGGCGTCGACGCCGAAGACCATCCTGTGAATGGGCTTGAATTCGACGGCCGGATCGTACACGTTGTTCAACTCAACCAGCGCGTAACGCGCGGCGGCGTCCCGCCGGCCGTTCCGTTTCAGTTCGTCCCAACGGGTCTTCGCCGCCGCGAGCGAGTGATTGCCGTCGCCTATTATCATCGCGGCCGCGCCTCGCCGCGCGTTCACGAGATCGCAGACGCGCGCGGCTTCGCCGCCCGTGACGCGCCATCCCGTGATATGCCCGCCGCCCTCCATCAGGTCGAAATCGTAAAGTTCCTCGAGCGAGTTTTTCAGTCCTTCGATGGGCTCGATTACCGACATTCCCGCGTCGTCCATGAGCGCGATGACGTGAGGCAGTTCGAGGGAAGCGGACGCGCGGGCGGCGACGCGCGGGGGCAGTCTGGCGGGATCGGTCATCTCGCTCGCGCGGACGGGCGCTCCGGAGTCCGGCGAATAATCGTAACGGTCGAGGTCTATGGCGCCGACGAGCCCGCGTCTCGCGCGTCCGTTTGAAAGCCTGCGCTCCACGTACACGAGCGAATCCTTATATTCGCGAAAAATCCCCGCGTCGAGATAGTTTCGCATCGCAAGCGATATCTCACGCGCGAAATGTCCGCCGGCGCCATCTTCCAGGTACGTTTCGGGAAGTATCATCCGCAGCGTCGAGGGCGCGTCGCCGACGCGGGCCGCGACGCGGTCCCAGTAATCCCGGTCGGACGAAAACTGGTCGCACGCGATGACGCTCCACGCCCCCATGTCCGCGACGCGCGGCAGCAATATATCCGCCGGCCTGAAAATATCCCCGTTCATATTCCAAACCTCCTCACAGATTACGGATCTCTATCACGCGCTTCACTCAGCATGAGTTTTTCAATTCTGACCGCGTCCGGTTGCGTCGGTGTGAAACGTATGCCATGCCGCAACAGGGAAATCACTTTCCGGTTTTTCGATTCTGGAACCGCGCGGCACAAGCCGGTAAAGTGATGTTTCCGTGTCTTTGAAGGCAAAATAGTGAGGCCGCTTCGTTTGCTCATAATCTATTTTCAAAAACGGGTCATCAACTTTTTTGAAAAAACTGTCCGAGATAAAACATACCTGACCGGCTGTGATTTCCATTGAAATATCCTCCGAAAATCAGATTCCCCCGCTTCGCGACGGGGGGAATCCGAACAACTTGTCCACGGCATATTTGTTATTCGCGTTGCCGGCAGCGAAATACTTTATACTGTAACACCGTCTCCATAGTATCCAACGAACGGTCGATTTGTCAAATAAAATTTTCACGGGATGTCGCGCGGTATTTACACATTCAAATCAACGCCGTTTTTTGAATCATTTCGCGAAAGTTTTCACCTCATGACGCCGATACTGATTTGGGGATAAATTTTTCTCCGCGTTATGTCGTTTATTGGAGGTGGGCTGATGGTCAGCACATATCATGGAATCGAAACGGGGCGCGGCGCGTTGGTGTATTTCCGCAAGAGCATGGAAATCTCGGGAGTAAACACCACCAAAGCCACCGCCGAGGGCTACAGCAGACAGGTCGTGAACGCCGCCGCGAGTTCCGGCCTGTCTGAGAAGGTGAGTATCTCCATGCTCGGAACCGGCGTCGATATCGCGTCCATCGAGCGCATGAGGGATATATACCTCGATCTGCGCGTTACACGCGCGAAAATCGATCAGGCATACTGGAGCACGATGAGCGCGGGCGTTTCCCGCGTCGAAAAATTCATCACCGACGCCAGCGAAAAAAGCTTGAACAACTTTCTCGACACATTCTGGACCGCCGTCCAGGACGTGCACACATATCCCGCCGACCAGGCCGTTCGCGGCAATTTTCTGCGGGAGACCGACAGCCTCTCCGGTTTTATCAACTCGCTCGCGTCAGCCTACAATACTTACCGCGACGAACTCAACTCCGATGTAAAGGCTATGGTGCGGGAGGCCAATTCATACATAGATCAGATTTCGGTGCTCACCAAGGCGATAAGGAGTGTCAGGCAAGCCGGGGGCGAGCCCAACGAGCTGCTCGACAAACGCGACCTGCTGGCCGAGAAGCTCTGCGTCCTGACGGGCGCGGAGGCGAGCCTTCCGATAGACGAACTAGACGGGGATTACAAGATAAATCTCAACGGCAAACTGCTGATACAGGGCGAATTCAAGCGGAGCCTCGTGCTCGTGGAAAATCCCTCCAACAAGGGCTATTACGATGTCCAGGTGGAGTATAACCAATACGATATCACGAGCGATCCCGGCGTCGCTGGCGTGATAATCGAGACCCGCGCCGCGGCGGGCGGCGACTGCGGGGTCAACGGAACTCACGAGGTCGATGTGATGAGAACGGCCGACGAGACGTACTGGACGGTCGGTTACGGCCTGGGACAATCCGCGGGGGGTGAGCGTATGGATGGGATAAAGGACGCGGACGCGTCTTTGAACATCAACGGTTCTTTCGCGCTCCAAGTCGGTTCCGCGGGCGCGCGGGCCGTCAGCGAGGCGTTCGCGAAGACGCCGCCCGGAGCTGGCGTCGTCCTCGGGCCGCCCAATCCGGGGGAACTGACCGAATATACGTTCAGGATTTCGGCCGGTGATTTCGAGGCGACGGTGAGCGCCAAATGGAACGGCGCCAATTGGAAAGTCTCGGATAATCTTGGCAACAACGCGACATCTACCGGCGCGGGGGGCGCGCTCACGGTCGGCGACCTCGGGGCTTTCATGTCGGTGAATTATTCGTCTTACGGGCTTGACGTGAAATATGCCGATAACACGCTGACGCTGGAGACGCGTGACAGACACCTGATGTCGATAAACGATCTCGGCGGAGACCTCATGCGTTCGAGCGGGCTCGCCAACGAAAATCCCGCCGTGAAAATCGAGATAACCGCGGAGGACTCGTTCCAGACGATAGCGAACAAGATAAACAACGCCTATATGTTCGACCGCACTTACGAGGTGGACGAGGACGGAAACGAGATACCGAAGGGCAATTTGAAATACGAGACGGATCCGCCCGGCACGGCTCCGTCGTCTCCGGACCAGTGGCTGCACGCGTCCGTCAATTACGACGAGAACGGCGATTGCTATCTGGTGCTGACCTCCAACGTTGCCGGGGAGGCGGCCCGGATAAACGTGCTTCCCGGTTCCGTCTGCGGCGGAGGCGTCTCCGATATGACCGTCGCGAGGCTCCTGGGCTTTGTCGATACGACGCCTTCCACAACCGTGAATCCAGCGCAGGGGGACGTCAC
>JAIRKI010000015.1 GCA_031260185.1 Synergistaceae bacterium
GAATTTGGTTTTTCAAAATCCCAAAACGCTACGATATCGAAATTTTTATAGCTTAAATACTGATTTTTAGCAAGAAGATAGCGCCATTGTGCATATAAAGATTTTGTGGATTAAAGACGCATGTCCCTCCTCCTTGAATTTTTTCTTGAGCCGTTGAACCTGTCTTATCGATAATCCAAGCAATTGCGCAGCTTCCGAATTTGTCATCTCTTCTGAATACAGACGTTCGATGGCTGAAACCTTCCTTGATTGTTTTATGCTCAATTTGATATCGCCACTGTTCTTCATCTCCCCATTATCTCAATTACCGAGAAATTTTCCGCGCCGCACTATCCGCGTCTTCCTTCTTCTCTTTTTGGAGAAGGGGGGGGGAGTGACATTTTCACTGTCCCGTTAAGGGGTGACATTATCATAGTCCGGCGACAATACCGCCGACAATACCGCAAAAAAAATTTGACATTTTCGCAGACCATTGGTATAATAATAATATGTTTCAAAAAAAATTTACGGAGGCGGTTGCGGTGTCTCGATTTGAATTTGTAAGCTGCCGATTGGCGGTACAGATTTGCGTAGGGCATTTTCCGGACGGACGCGAGCGCCACCGCACGCTCAGCTTGAAAAATATCAAGCCTGACGCGGACGCAGCCGCCCTGATCACCGTGGTTCGCGCCATTGGTTCCCTTCTCGCCTATCCTGTCACACATGTGAGGCTCATCATAAAAAGCAGGCGCGTGCTGTTTGACGTTAAATCCGGCATGACCGCGGGAGAGGGCGAGATTTGCGCACCGAACCCCGCTCCCGAAACGCGCGGCGAGAACACCGTGTTTCGCGCCCCGTTTTCCGCTCCGAAAACGCCCGGCGACACGCCCGCAGGGGACGGCGCCCTCGGCGTCCCGTTCTACGCCGGCGCGCTGACCAAAAAAGCCGCCGGCGCGTGTTTGTTTTTTGAAATTTTTAAAAATTTAAAAAATTTTCCAGCGGTCTTTCGAATGTCCTGTCAAAAATATCAACAACAAACAACAGGGGAATGAGGTGTCGTAAATTGATGAACAAAGCGTTGAAAGTGTTTTTGCCGCTGACGCTTGCCGTTTTACTCGGCGTAAGAACCGCGTTTTCGGCGGAAAAAGTCATATTGGACTCCGACATGGTCGAGCTTTTCGACGACGGCGTGACAATGCTCATGCTCGCCAACCACCCCGATATCGAGTTGCTGGGGGTGACGGTCGTCGCTGGAAATCAGTGGCTCGCGGACGGGATTTCCGCGGCCGTTCGCCAGTTGGAACTCGCCGGCCTCGATGACGTTCCGGTCGCGGCGGGCGCCCGTCGGCCTATGAGAACAGGCCGTTATGAGGCCGTCGCGCCTCCGGAGCTTACGGGGCTGGCGTGGTCGGGTTACGAAAGAACCCTCTTCGGAATAGGAGTGGACTACTACGCCGGAGCGTATTCGAGACAGGGACATAAAGAACCGGTTGAGCCAACACCGGAAGAGGCGTGGAAGACGGTTTACGCGGCAAATTACGGCGAAGCTCCCCGCCGCGATCTATTGAGGGATTCCGGCGGCGGGTACCGTTACGCCGCGGATTTCATCGTCGAAACGGTCAACAAATATCCCGGCGAAGTGACTATCCTCGCCATAGGGCCGTGCACCAACCTTCAAACGGCGATCCTGCTGGATCCGGAGATCGTTCCCAAAGTGAAAAAAATCATCTACATGGGCGGAGCGATCAACGTCGCCGGCAACACGACGCCCGCGGCCGAGTTCAACTGGTGGTTCGACCCGGAGGCGGCCAAATTCGTCACGCGCGCTCCGTGGGGCAAGACGGATCCCGGAGAGGAAAAAATCACGCAGTACGTCGTTCCCCTCGACGTGTGCGAAAAAGTGCGCTTCACTCACAAACAGTACGATAAGATTGTCAATCTGCGCGGGATCAAACCCGGCATCAAGGCGATGTTCGAGAAAAATTACGCCGCGTATGCCGCCGCGGACTCCACGGCGGTTTCATACGTATGGGACGCCATAACCGCCGGCGTCCTGATCGGCGAAGTGAACAAAACCGGCATAGTTCTGCCTCATGACGGCGACCTTGGCAAAACCGGCTACATGGATTGGTGGCTCGACGTCGATAGCGACTACGGCGTCGATTACGGCAGAAGTCTCGGTTACGGTCTCCTCGGCCCGGTGGGGACCCAGAAAGTTCGCGTCGTCAACGCCATCGATGAGGACAAATTCTGGGAGCTGGTTTATGCCGGGCTCGATCCGACTTACAAAGGTTCCGCGCGGCGATAAGGACCCCGGCGCCGTATGAACGCGGCATCCGCGGATATGTATCCGGCACCGAACATCGGATATTTTCAGCGCCGCTTCGATGAATTTCGTCCTGTAGGTGGTAAAATGGAGGGAGGATTTGACACAGTCCTCTCTCCATTTTTTTTCGACCGGAGGAATACGGCATGGGAAACTACTGGTGGTACGTGACGGTGCTGCTCCGCAACGGAGAAAGCGGGCCCGAGGAAAACGAGGAGATACTTTACTCCGCGGCCGAGATATCGGGCAGCATGGGGACGGAAGTCCAGGAATTGCCGAATGGCGTGCGTATGCGGATATATTACCGTTCCGACGAGGATATCGCCCTGTGGCGCGGCAGGTTGCTCGACGCGCTTGCCCCGTGGCCGGATGTGCGCGTCGAGGACATGGGAAAGATTGAAAACCAGCAGTGGGCCGCGCGGAGCGAGGACGCGTTTCCCCCGCTCCGCGTGGGCAGGCGCGTGGCGGTCATGGCTCCGTGGCATAAAGGCAAAGAGCCCGAAGGCGTCACGCCGATATACATCAACCCCGGAAGCGCCTTCGGGACAGGATATCACGAGAGCACCCGGATAGCTTTGGAGCTGTTCGAGCGATACCTGGACGGGGGCGGCGAAGCCGGAGACGTCATCGACGTCGGCGCCGGGTCGGGCATCCTGGCGATAGCGGCCCTGAAACTCGGCGCCGCGTCGGCGCGCGCGCGCGACACAGACCCGGCCGTGATGGAGGAAATCGGGCGCAACCTGACGCAAAACGGCATCGACCCGTCGCTCGCGACGCTCGAAACGGGGAATTTGCTTTCGGGAGTGAGCGGTTCTTTCGGCGTGATTTTCGCGAACATCCTCCTCGACCCGCTGCTCGAAATGCTGCCTTCCGCGCGCGGCGTCCTGGCTCCCGGCGGAATCGTCATTTTTTCCGGTATGACGGAGAGTGAGAGGGAAACTTTCATGTCCGCGTTAGCTGACACGGGCCTCGTGATATCCGACGAACTGACAAAAGGAGAGTGGTGGGGTGTCGCTGCCCGGAATCCGGCTCGATAGCCACGCGCGCGAGGACGGCGGTCTCTGGAGGCTCGACGCCCCGCGGGTTCGTCATCTCGTGAAAAGCCTCCGTTCCTATGAGGGCGCCATGGTCGAAGGGCTTTTGGAAGACGGCGGCGGGGCCAAACTGCTTATGAGGCTCGAATCGAGGGACGGCGTTTATTATCTCCGCGAAACCGGCGCGCTGCCTCACGCTCCCGATAAACTCGAAATAACGCTCCTGATCGCCCTTCTGAAAGCGCTTCAGTTCGATGAAACGCTTCGCGCGTCGGCGGAACTGGGCGTCAAGGAAATACTGCCCGTGGAGTGCGAGCGTTCCGTGCCCAAAACAGAAAAAAACATGTCCCAAAAAACGCGGCGCTGGCAAAAAATACTGGAAGAAGGCTCCCTGGTCGCCGGCGCGGTGTTTCCGACGAAAATAAATCCGCCCGTCAAGTTCGGCGGTGTATCATGGGATCGACTTCCCGAAAACCGAACAGCCGCCGTCATATCGCCGGCCTCCCGCCCGATATCCGAAATCGCGCCGCACGAAGGCCAAATCGTGTACGCCGTCGGCCCCGAAGGCGATTGGAGCGAGCGTGAAATATCCGTCCTGCTGAGCCAAAACTTCATCCCCGTCACGCTCGGCAAAAGAATCCTGAGAGCCTCCACCGCCGCCATAGCCGGTTGCGCATGGCTTCGTTTGGGGACATGTTGAAAACCAAGGGATCAAAACCTTGGTTTAAAGCCATGAATAACCTGACCGGCAAAACATTTTCCGTTACGATTTTGGGATGCAGGGTGAATCATTACGAGGCCGAGGCGATAGCTTCGGCGCTGGAGGCGCGCGGGGCTGTTTTCGCGCGCGGGGACGCGGGGACGCCGCCCGATATCGCGATCATCGTCACCTGTTCGGTGACGTCGGCGGCCGACGCCAAGACGCGCAAAACGATCCGCGGGGCGCGGCGGCTCAATCCCGAGGCCGCGATAGTGGCGTGCGGCTGCTGGGCGCAAAGCGTTTCGGCGGGGGACGCCGCCTCGTCGGGGGCGGATATCGTCATCGGCAGCCGATTGAAAGGGCGCATAGCCGATGAACTGGAAAACTGGTACGCGTCAGGGAGACAAAGCCGGCGCAGCTTAACGGATATAAGAACCGACGTGGCGAAATCCCGCGATTGGGACACTCTTTCGCTCGACAAAACGCGCATACTGACGAGGGCCTTTATCAAGATTCAGGACGGCTGCGACATGAGATGCGGTTACTGCGCCGTGCCATTCCTGCGCGGCGGCGAGGCGTCGCGCGACGCGCGCGCGGTGTTGGACGAAATCAGCCGCGTCGCCGCGAACGGCGCGAAAGAGGTGATACTCACGGGAGTGCGGCTCGGAGGTTATCAGTCGGGCGAAGTGTCGCTGGCGCGTCTCGTGGGCGAAATTTCGCGCGTCCGTGGATTGCGCCGTCTGAGACTGGGGTCGCTGGAACCGTTCGCCGTGACCGACGATCTCCTGCGAGCCGCCCGCGAATCCGAAATTTTCTGTCCTCATCTGCATCTGCCGATCCAGAGCGGCGACGACGAAACGCTTCGCGCGATGCGGCGCGGCTACGGCGTCTCCGATTTCGAACGCGTCGTCGAATCGGCGAGAGTTTATTTGGGGGAGAACGCGCATATATCGACGGATCTGATAGTCGGTTTCCCCGGCGAAACCGAAAAAATGTTCGAAAACAGCCTTATGGCCGTCGAACGGCTGAAGTTCGGCAAAGTCCACGTTTTCCCTTATTCCCCGAGAGCGGGAACGGCCGCGTCAAAATCGGAACGCCTGCCAGCGGGGACGGTGAAACGCCGGACGGCGCTCGCGCTCGCGCTGTCGGAGCGTATGTCCGCCGAATACGCCTCGCGGTTCGTCGCGCGCGATTGCGCCGTGCTCGCCGAAAACGGGGACGGCGGCGTGGCGTCTGGCCACAGCGAGCATTATCTCAAGGTATATTTTAAGGCTCGAAAACGCGTCAAGGGAGATGAAATTACTTTGACGCCCAAAATTTCGGTTGGCAGTATACTTTTGTGCGAAGGCGTGAAACCGGAAGAAATCGCCGATGCCAGGCGCGGCGACGGGGAGACGTCCGGCTGATGGGCGAGTATGTCGTTGGAATCGATCTGGGCACGAGATACGCCGAGGCGGCTGTCGATATCCCCGGACGGGGCGTGTCGATAATACCGAACCGGTGGGGCGAAAACCGCGCTCCCTCGATGGTGGCGTACACAAAGGACGGGCTCGTGGCCGGAGAGGACGCCGCCCGCGTCATGCTGACCGAACCGGAATCGGTGTGGTGGGACATGAAACGCCGCCTCGGTTCCGACTGGACGGCGCGCGTCGGCGGACGTTCCCTCGGGCCGGAGGAGATGCTGCCGCCGCTTTTGTCGCTCCTGCGGGAGGATGCCGAGGCTTTCCTCGATACGTTCGTTTCTTCCTGCGTTCTGGCGGCGCCGGCGCATTTCGGTTTCCCGGAGCGCGGGGCGCTGGCGCGCGCGGCGCGCAATGCCGGTTTCGAGCGCGTCCGCATAGTGAACGAACCTACGGCCGCCGCACTGTCGGCTGGCATCGACGGGCGTTTTCTGGTGATGGACTTCGGCGCGGGAACGCTGGACATGTCGCTCGTCGAGGGGGACGGGGGAGTGTTTCAGGTTCTCGACAGCGAGGGACGCAGGGATATCGGAGGGCTCGACATCGACAGGCTGCTGGCGGAATGGCTGTGCCGGAACGCGGGCGTGCCCCTGTCGCGGCCCGACGATCCGAGGGCGTCACTGATGACGCGGGAGGCCGAGAACGTCAAAATAGCCCTCTCGCACGCCAAACGCGTCACGTGGCGGGCGCCCGCGGGGCTGGCCGCGGACGGCGGTCGGTCGGTCGACATAGAGCGCGCCGAATTCGAGTCCCTCATATATCACTTGATGGAAGAGATATTGAACATGGTGGTAAAGATGTGGCGCAAATACGAACCCGACAGGCTTCTCACCGTCGGCGGAAGCAGCGGTATCCCGTTATTGCGGCGGATGTTGGCCGAGCGCGTGCGCGAGCCCGACCGCGTGGGAAGTTCCGGCTCGGAATACGCCGTCGTCGCCGGCAGCGCGCTTTACGCTCATCAGGGCAGGGAAAGGCTGCTGATAGATGTCCTGAGCGAGAGTCTCGGGATAATGAACGCCGACGGGGAAGTCGTTCCGTTGCTCCGAAAAGGCGCTCCTCTGCCCGCGCGGGCGCGGCAGGCGTTCACCGCCAGCGGCAGCGGCTCGATAGAGGTCACGGTCGCGCGGGGCGAACGGCGTGTCCGCGGCGCGGACAGGGCGGGCAGGATACTTCAGACGCTCACGATAGATAAAATATCGGACGGGGAAACCGTCGAGGTCGATTTCAAGATCGACGGCGGCGGGCTCCTTCATGTGGAGGTAAAACGCGGGGCGAACACCAGCCGAAGGACGATATCTCTCGATTTTGACGATTCCGACGGCACGCCGTGCGATCTCGCCTCGGAGATGAGGATAAGGGAGGACAGAATAGCGAAACTCTCCGGGGGTTATCCCGGCGATTATCGGGCGAGACTGCTGAATATCGCCAAAGACGCCCGTTTGCTGAAGAACGGCGATCCTTCGTTGCGGTGGCAGGCGCTCGCGGTGCTCGACAATATGATAGCGGAACTGGAACGGGCGCCGGCAAAATGACACGCAACGCCGAGTTCGAGATTCTGGGGCTATCTTCCGACGCTTCGTGGGACGACGTCAAACGCGCTTTCAGACGGCTCGCCCGCGCTTATCACCCGGACGTAGCCGGCTCGTCGGGGACGCGGAAATTCGCCGAGATCACCGAGGCTTATATGACTCTCAAGGACGCGGCGCACGGTTTGGGCAAAATCCCCGCCCGCCGCTCGCCGCGTGCCGGCGCCGGCCGAACATCCGGGCGTGGCAAGCCGATATTCGAAAAATTCAAAAGATTATGGCGGATGATTTTGTCGTTCCGGCGCAAACGCCGGACGAAGGAAAAACATTCGGCGGGCGCGGGCGTTTCCCCCGCCGCCGCGCGTTTTATAGACGGCGTCATCGCGCGGGCGGAATCGGAAATGCGCGGCGTTCTTTCCCGCGGGGAGGAATCCGCGGCGCGCGTGAAGTCCGACGCAATCATCCGCCGCCTGAAGAGCCGCCGTCCGGCGGTGACGCTTCTCGCGCTCGGGCGGTTGTCGCGGTCTGGCGTTAGCGACGAAACCGCGTCCGCCGCCGTGGAACATTTCAGGAGGAACATACCTCGCGGGGAGGTGTTGGAGGCGTTGCTCGACGTTTTCTCGAACTCGCCGAAACGCGGCGACATGATTCGCGCGCTCCTGCCTCACGCGGCCGGGTTTTCCGAACAGGAAGCCGTAACGCTTCTGGCGCGCCTGAAACGATGGAAGTCCGGGGCTGAATTCCTGAGGCCCTTCCTCTCGCATAAATCGCCGGAGGTGATATCGCGCGCTCTTTCGTGCTGGCCGGAAGACGCCGTTTCCGACGAGAGATCCGAACTCGTCTTTTTGCTCCGCAAGGACGACGAAGAGATATTGATTCCCCTGCTTCGCGTCCTGAAGAGGGAACATCCGCCTCGCCGTGCCGGGGGACGCCTTTTGAGCCTAATGAGGGATCATCCTTCCCCGGCGGTGCGGGCATTGGCCTCCGCTATTGTGCGCGGCCAAAAACTGGGTTAGAATATACCGCGACAGTGCCTTGATTCAGGGACGCCGTATTTTATCGCGCGGACGCGCGAGTGTTGAAAACGTAAGGTTTGGTCCCCGAACGTTTTCTGAATTACGCGACAGATACGGTACACAGGGAGGGGGGACAAGGGATGACCGGCGTTACTCGGCGCGAGAACGAATCCATAGAGGACGCGTTGAAACGTTTCAAGCGAGAGCTTCGCAAGGTTGGGGTGCTCAGGGAAGCCAAGAAGCACGAACATTACGAGAAACCCAGTGAGATCAAGAAGCGCAAGAAGGCGGCTTCAGTAAGAAACAAGCGCAGGAAACCCGAATGACCGGAACGCGTAATCCCGGCCGTCATATAACGCAAGGGGACTGAACGGCCGTTCAGTCCCCTTGCGTACCCCAACCTGATACGAGCGCCCGAAGCTGTCTGTCGATCTCGTTAAACGGCGTATTCAGGTCTAATGTTTTGATGATGAAGCGGTTTCCTCCCAAAATGTATTCGTCGTTTGGAATGACCGACTCGTCGGTCTTGGCGTAAAGAAGCGCGCCAGTGACTTGACCTTGATCGGCGCTGTCTTTGTTTTCGTTTCTGACATATGCGTAAATTTGATAAAGATGTGCCGACCGTACAGTGACGGCGTCACGGTATGTCTGCATCATTCTGGAATAATATTTTGCCTCTATAATGAGCTTTTTACTGTTTGAAACCAACGTCACGTCAGAATACATCCGCGGGAGGCGCTCCACCGTACCCTCGGAATCCCATTTTATTTGCCTGGAAGCGGGATTATATTGAGGGAAATGTTTTTTATAATACTCAAGCAAAAATTTCTCATATAACTTCGAAAAAACTTGATCATCATCGAAAACGGCTAATTTTTGATTGCCGGGATTTTCAGAGGGCAGCAAATTTTGCAGCGCCAGCCGGCAAACATTCATCAGCATGCGATAAGCGGCGTTGTTCCGATTATAATTGAGGATACGCCAGTCTATGGCCGATGGATTTATCTCTTCTATTTCAGGAAAACAGCGGAGGGATTTTTTTAAAGCCTTACGATTCTCCTGTTTCACTTCTTCAGATTGCGCTAACATAAGAGCTGCCGATTTCAATATTCGATTCATATAAACATTTTCGGACAGGTCGTCGTAACGGCACGCGAGACGATTATCCCGTCTGATTTTCAGTCTTATGGATTCAGTGACGGCGATTTTCCCTTTCAGCGAGGACAGCTTATCCTCCTGTTCGATATATTCTCGATGCAAGCCGCGTTTAAGTTGACCCGCTATCCCTTTTACCAGGATGGCGGCAAACATGTCGTGAACGTAATCGAAATTTTCGCTCTGAATATTGGCGTAGTCCTTATGCCGCAAAGCATGATAGGCATAGGCCAGCATATGATATATATTGCGAACGAGTACTCGGCTGCTTTTATTCGTTAAGGAGGGCATGGAATTTATCTTCCCAAAATTTCGTCTTGTCAGGCGTGTCGAACCAGTACTCCCGCAATATCGGCATGAGGTCATACTCCACAATCTGATACAGCCACTCGTCCAGACATTCTTTTTGCCCGCCGCAAAAATAGCTGTGTCCGATACAAAAACCTTCGCCGAGAGTTTCGTCGCGTTCTATATCTCTGTTCAGATCGCAAACGGTACCGATGATCGCGTCGAATTTTTCGCTCTCGAGATCGCGCTGGTAACTTTTGAACCGATCAGTATAAAAAGCCGGAATCATGGTAAAAAAACTGAAACGCCGGCGCAACGCGTAATCGATCATCGCTAAACTGCGGTCCGCCGTGTTCATCATGCCGATGAGATAAAGATTTTCGGGCACCGAAAACGAAATCCGCCCGTAGGGCAAAGCCATTTTGTGGCCTCTGTAATCGCGTTCGATGAGCATCAGCAACTCTCCTAAAATTTTACTCAGATTTCCGCGGTTGATTTCGTCGATAATGAAAAAAAATTCCTCGTCCGGGCGTTGTCCCGCGAGATGGCAAAATTGGTAAAAAACGCCTTCCTGAAGCGCAAACGTGTTCTCGCTGGGCTTGTAACCTATAACGAAGTCTTCGTAAGAATAGTTCTGATGAAATTGTATTATTTTCACTTTGCTCTCGTCGGCCCGCCCAAGCATAGAGTACGCTAAACGCTCTGCCGCGAATGTTTTCCCCACTCCCGGCGCCCCCTGGAGTATGAGATTCTTTTTGCGCCGCAGCAGGGAGACGAGTTCGTCGTATCTTTCCTCTTCCATATATACTTCGGAAAGGAAACTGTGACGGTCATATGAATTTTCCTCGGAATCATCGACGACGTCTGTGTCAGATTGCCCGTTTCCAGTCATATACAAGGGAATGGAAGACAGGTCGGTTTCTTCCAGAGCCGCCTTCAGCTCGCTCCGCATTTTCCACGCATAAGAGCCTTCCTCGTTTTTACCCAAATCTTTGCCCTGATAGAGAATGGGCCACCACTTTGAACCATCCGGCCTGGTCTGAACGGCGCAATCGGTTGCCTTTTGTACCCGTTTCGCAAGCTGGAACGAGTTAGCGTTGTAAAAATTCGCCGTTCTGCCGTACTTGCGGCTCAATTCGGTGCAGGTCGCTTCCCCTCCGCAGTCCAGTACGCACTTCATGACAAGCAGAGAATCTGGAGTGAATACTTTGGGATCTTGCAAAAGCCTTGACCAGTCAGATTTGCTCAATCCGGGTGAGTACTCCTCTTCGGAAGGGTACCATCCTTTGTCAGCCGATTGATCCATGCTGCCGAAATAAACGACATCTTCCGTAAGCAAATGGAACATGTCGTCCTTGTAGTCATCGTCCTCGAGGCGGTTCCTGCTCATGTCGAGCAGTTCTTCGTCCAGTTTCAAGATGCTCAGTACCTGTTCGCACATATCGAAATAACATGACACGATTTCTCGGCTGTTCATTTTTGGTATATTGGTGTAGGAAATCTTTTGAGCGAAATTTTTAAACTTCCTGTACATAAAAATAAAATATTTTTCCGGATCATGGAAAAATAGATAAGTGGAAAGTGTACGCCTGTTTTGATAGTGAGCGTTCCATTTCCCTTCGGAGTATTTTTGTATCAAAGAATCGGAAACAGTCATAAAATTCTCCATTCTCGAGTTGAGGGGAACCATTTCATCGTACAAGCCTTTGAACATGGACCTCACGCCCTCGGGATCTTTTTGAGCGAAGAAACAGATCATTTTTCGAGGATAGAAATTTGCGGAGGCGAGCAAATTTTTTGATTTTTCAAGAGATTTGCTCAACATTTCATGAAAATTTTCCGCTTTTATGTTCCAGTTTCTTCGAAAAAATTCCACGGCTTTCCACTTGTAAATTTCATCCTGGTGAATTCTCTCGAAATTTTTTTTTGTAGTGTTCGATGATCGTCGCTAAAGCGTCTTTGCTGAACTCCATAATACTCCGCCCGCTTTCAATATCTTTCAATATATTTATCATTCGAGCCAATCAGCGTCAATAATAGTTTAGCACCTTCGGCCGCGAAGCGATTGATGAACAATTTTATTCTGATTCTGAAAAAACGGTTTTCCTGATAAAATATCATTATGATTGACGATGCGACATGGTGAAAATATAAATCACGGAGTTGAAGAGGCGCGACGTCTGAATAACTTCGAAGGGGAGGCGATGGAGATGATAGCGGTCAAAGAGCCGATGATCCGCAAAGCGTTGACGGTCGAGGACGTGTTCGTAAAAAACTATGAGGAGCGCCGCATGTACGAGCTGCGCGAAAAAGGACGGCTGGAATTCGAAAACGCCATATTTACCGCCGAGCGTCGGGGCATACAAAAAACAGCCCGTTCGATGCTTGCCCGAAATATGCCGCTCACTCTGATCTCGGAAATATCCGGACTCTCTATCGAAGAAATCGAAGCTCTCAAAGAATAATAAAACTATTTTTAAAGGATAAACTTAAAATGGAAGAAATGACGACGAAGGATTTTGATTTCGCATTGATAAACGAGTATTTTGTAGGACTGGAACGGCAGGGACCCGGCAGTCCGGAAGCTACAACCAAGGCATTAAGTTTTATCGGTAATTTTTCAGATGAATTAAAAATTGCCGATTTAGGTTGTGGTACTGGCGGGCAAACAATGGTTTTAGCGCAAAATATAAAAGGGACTATTACCGCCCTTGACCTTTTTCCCGGTTCAATTGATAAACTCAACGCAACAGCGGGAAAACTCGGTTTGCGAAATAGAGTAAAAGGCGTTGTCGGAGCAATGAACAGCCTGCCGTTTCAAAATGAAGAATTTGACCTTATATGGTCTGAAGGAGCTATTGCAAATATAGGTTTTGAGAAAGGCTTGAATTATTGGAGGCGTTTTCTCAAAAGAGGCGGTTATATTGCCGTAACATATGAGTCATGGTTTACCGAGGAACGCCCCGCTGAAATTGAAAAGTTTTGGGTTGACGCGGTTCCTGAAATTGACACGATAGGACATGATATTTCAATAATGCAAAAAACAGGTTATGTTCCTGTTGCCGCATTCACATTGCCTGAAAATTGTTGGATAGATACTTATTTTATTCCACAAAAAGCAAGGCAGGAGGAATTTTTGGAAAAACATGCCGGAAATAAAACAGTTGAGGCCTTTATTGCAAATCTGAGGCACGAAGCTGATTTGTATTCAAAATACAAACAGTATTATGGATATGTGTTTTATATTGGGAAAAAATTGTAAACAGAATAATGGAGTACGCCACTTACTGCCTGTAAATTTCATCCCG
Source organism: Synergistaceae bacterium (assembly GCA_031260185.1). GTDB lineage: Bacteria > Synergistota > Synergistia > Synergistales > Synergistaceae > JAIRKI01. The sequence goes on from JAIRKI010000015.1 coordinate 12,793, forward strand.
GTGAATTCTCCCGAAATTTTTTTTTGTAGCGTTCAATGATCGTCGTTAAAGCGTCTTTGCTGAACTCCATAACACTCTACCCGCTTTCAAGATATTTATTATTCGGGTCAGTCAGCATCAATACAGTTTGACACCTTCGGCCGCGAAGCGATTGATGAACAATTTTACTTTGATTCTGAAAAAACGGTTTTCCTGATAAAATATCATTATGATTGATGATGCGACATAGTGAAAATATAAATCACGGGATTGAAGAGGCGCGGCGATGAAGATAAACCGGAAGAACGATTATTTTTTCAAACGCGTATTCGGCAATGAGGATACCAAAGATATACTGGCGCGTTTCCTGACGGTGATACTGGGTGTTCCCATCGAACCCGACGAACTCTCCATCATGCATACCGAGATGAGCCCCGAATACCTCGCCGACAAGGCGTCGGTGCTGGATATTCAGGTTTGAAGGAGCGGGGCGCACGAGAAATTCAACGTGGAAATGCAAATCGGGGACAAGGGCAACACAGAGCGCCGCATTCTTCACTATTGGGGACGCGGTTATACGGAGGAGATAAAAGAGGGCGACGATTACTCGACCCTGCCGAGGATGATAAATATCGTGGTCGTCGACTTCAATAGATCTCCTCGGGAATTAATCCGTTCAACCATCAACCATTGAGAGGGCTGAAGAGGAGTATAATTTACAAGGGCGATACAAGTGACACGATATGCAAAAGCAACGCAATTGAGCGA
>JAIRKI010000067.1 GCA_031260185.1 Synergistaceae bacterium
TTTTTTGTTTGTTCATCGATTAATTCACATCCTGACCCAGTTTTGTAAGCTCCGATATATTATACCATGTCATCATATATTATTGAATACACACTTCAGATTCATTTCACTATCCCGGTCTGTATTTAATCAGCGTTTCCTTAAATACCAATACTGCGTCACGTGTCAACTACGACTGGATTTTCTACGTTAACCCTGATTTAACAGAACCCGAATTGTCCGGCGGCGGCGGTTGCGATGCCGGTTTTGGCCTGTTCGGATTGTTGCTGTTAGCTGTTTTGGTTACGCGCAAACACATGACGGCATAAAAACACGCCGCTATACGCGATATGAAAACAAAAAAAGATGGTGAGAATTTTCGTCCCTCTCTTTTTTGCGTCGGCATATCACCGTCTCTCTATGCTGTCTCCGGTTTTGACGTTTCCGCCGCGGAGCACGCGGCAGAAAATTCCCTTTTTGGGCATGATGCAATCGCCCGATTGCCTGAAAACCTCGCACTTGGAATGACATTCCTTCCCTATCTGGCTCACTTCCAGGAGACATTCGCCGGCTTCGAGCCTGTCGCCGACCCTTAGTGACGCGAGATCGAGGCCCTCCGTCGTGATGTTTTCGGCGAAACTGCCGGGCACGAGGCCCGGCAGTTTCGCCTTCATCGATTCGATGTCTTCGGCCGCTATCAGGCTGATTTGCCTGTGAGCGAATCCGCCGTGAGCGTCGCCCTCGATGCCGTATTCCTCCGCGAGGCGCGCCGAGCCGACGTCTTGTTTGACGGTGCCCTTTTCTTTAGACACGCAGACGGCGGCGACGCGTCCGTGCGTCACTCCGCGAGCCTCGATGTCTCCGCCACGAAACGCTCCTCCGCGTCGAACCCGCCGCAGGTCGTGGCGCACGGCGGAGACAGCGCCGTTCCGTGTTTTTTCTCCCGATAGTTGGCAACCGCCGCGCGCAACGCTTCCTCGGCCAGCAGCGAACAGTGAATCTTTTCGGCGGGGAGGCCGCCCAGTTCGCTCGCCACTTCGCGGTTCGTTATTTTGAGCGCTTCGTCGATCGTCAGCCCCTTGACCATCTCGGTCGCCATGGAACTCGCAGCTATGGCCGCCGCGCAGCCGAACGTCTCGAACTTGACGTCGCGGATGACTTCGTTTTCGTCCACGTCGAGGTATATCTTCATCACGTCGCCGCATCGCGGATTGCCGACCTCGCCCACCCCGTCCGCGTTGGGAATGTCTCCCACGTTCCGCGGGTTCATGAAATAATCTATCACTTTTTCGTTGTACTGCTGCATTTCATTTGCCTCCCTTGTAAGGCGACATCATCCTGAGCAGTTCGACTATCGGCGGAAATTTCTCCAATACGTAATCGATGTCCTCTTCCGAGGTGCCGCGTCCCAACGTGAGCCTCACAGAGCCGTGGGCCGTCGCGTGATCCAGGCCCATCGCCAGAAGGACGTGGCTCGGTTCCAGGCTGCCCGACGTGCAGGCGCTTCCGCTGGATACGCCTATTCCTGCGTAGTCCATCCTGAGCAGCATTCCCTCTCCCTCTATGAGTTTAACACAAACGCTGCCGTGAAACGGGAGCCTTTTCGTCCTGTGTCCCGTGACGAATGAATTGGGAATACGCCCGACTATGCCGTCCAAAAGTTTGTCGCGCAGGGCGGAAACCCTGGCTTCCTCGCCCTCTTCGCGCAGGCGCGCGGCCAGTTTCGCCGCCGCTCCGAAACCGACTATCCCGGCCGTGTTTTCCGTGCCCGATCGGATGCCGTATTCCTGCCCGCCGCCGTGGACGAGCGGAACCAGTTTTATCCCCCCGCGGACGTAGAGCGCGCCGATTCCCTTGGGGCCGTACATTTTGTGCGCCGACATGGTGAGCATGTCGACCGGCAGTTTGGGCACGTCTATAGGGATGTGTCCGGCGGTCTGAACGGCGTCGGTGTGGAAGAGCGCGCCGCGTTCGCGGCACAAGGCGCCCAGTTCCTCTATGGGGTTGATCGTTCCCACCTCGTTGTTAGCGTGCATGACGCTGACGAGCAGAGTGTCGTCGCGGAGCGCTTTTTTGAGCGTCTCGGGCAGTACCATGCCGCACTCGTCGACAGGCAGCACAGTCACCTCGTAACCGTTTTTGCCGAGCCATTTGAACGTGTCGAACACCGCGTGATGTTCGACGGCCGACGTGATGACGTGCTTGCGGCCTTTTTTGTCGGCCCACGCGGAGCCTTTTATCGCGAGATTGTCGGAGGCGCTGCCGTTTCCGGTGAAAATTATATCGCGGGGCTCGGCGCCTATCAGCGACGCGACGTTTTGTCTCGCCTCGTCGACGGCGCGTCTCGCGGTCTGTCCCCACTGATGCAGGCTGTTCGGGTTTCCCGGGGCGTCGGTAAAATATGGTATCATCGCTTTTAAGACTTCTTCGGCCACCGGAGTGGTGGCTGAGTGATCGAGATAAACTTTGCGCGGTTCCATCTGCTTCACCTCATTCGATCGCGGCGTTCGCGCCGCGTTGATTCTTATCGGCGCATATTGTATCAAAATTCATAGCAAAAAGGTAGTGATTAAACAGCCTTTTAATACTCATTTTTGCCTCTGTAAAATATTTGCATCCGTTTGAGACGACCCTCGCGTTATTTTTGGTTCTGTCATCCGCGCCATCTCCCATTGTCTTTATATTATATCTTTTCTCACAGACCCTTTATGATATAATACAGCGCAATTAAAAAATTTACTGATGTTGGAAAACGGGGAGGTTTTATAATGGCTGAAATCAAACAGAGCGGCGATCAGTTTACAAGCCGTTGGGGACTTTTGTGTACGGTGTTGGGCATGGCGGTGGGAACGGGCAACATCTGGAGGTTCCCGCGCGAGGTGGCCGGTCAGGGCGGCGGCGCTTTCATCATCGCGACTTTTATCGCGATCATCATTTGGGCTGTCCCCCTTATCACGGCTGAGTCGATATTCGGCAAAAAATCCCGCATGGCGAACGCGGGAGCGGCGAAAGTCCTTGTCGGCGACAAATATACCTGGATAGGCGCTATCTGCGGGGCGGTCTGTATATTTATAGGCTGTTACTATGGGGTCGTTCTGGGATGGGTCATGAGATACCTCTATATCATAGCGACCGGATTCCTGTCGCGGTTGGCGCCTCTCTCGCACGCCGACGCGGTGCAGCTCGCCAACGACACGTGGAATAACTTCGCCATGACGGCTACCTTCGCCGAGGGCGCCCGTCCGGCATGGGGCGCGGTATTCTGGTTCTGGGCCGCCGTCGTCATCGCGGGCCTCATCATCTGGCGCGGCGTATCCGGCGGTCTCGAAAAAGCCAACAAGATAATGATACCGGCGGTATTCGCGCTTTTGATAATACTCATCGCGCGCGTCGCCATGCTGCCCGGATCCGGCGAGGGCTTCAAATACATGTTCAATATCAACTGGGGGGACTTCGCCAAAGCCGATGTCTGGCTGCACGCCTTTACTCAGGCGGCGTGGTCCACGGGCGCGGGATGGGGAATGTTCCACGTTTTCTTCGTCTATTCCGCCAAGGATGAGGACGTACAGCTCAACGCGTTCACGGTGGCGTTCGGCGACACCAGCGCCGCCATGCTGGCGGCCATGGTCGTGATCCCGGCCGTCTACGCGCTCGCTCCCAACACGGAAGAGGCCGTCAGGATAATGGGCAGCGGCAACAACGGGCTCACGTTCATCAACCTCACCAACCTGTTCGCGCATACGACCGGCGGGACGATCCTCGCGATATTCTTCTTCCTGGCGCTCTTTTCCGCCGCGCTGAGTTCCCTCATAGCGATGGTGGAGCTGGGATGCCGCAACCTCATGGACATGGGCTTCTCGAGGGCGAAGGGCACATTCATCACGACGCTTTTCTTCATCGTTGTGGGCAGCTTCTCGGCCGCTGACAACAACATATTCGAGAATCAGGACATGACCTGGGGCGTCGGGCTTCTGATAGTCGGCCTTTGCTACTGGTTCTTGTCCTACAAAATCGGCATCGACAAGCTGTGGGAGGACGACATCAATCCCTGCTCCGACATGCACGTGAAGTGGATGTGGTCATGCATAATGTTCTTCCCGATCCTATTCATCGCGGTATTCGGATGGTGGGTGTGGCAGGCGGCGACATGGTATCCGGGAGAGTGGTACAAGTTCTGGCCCATCACCAAGTACGTCTACACGCCGGGCGTCATGATAGTCGAGTGGGCAATTGTGTTCGTCATACTGTTCGCGCTCAACAACACCATGGCGAAGAGACTCGTCCACGCGAACAAAGTGGACTGAGCACGAATCGGACACAGCGAAAAGGAGATGGAATAAATATGGAGACTTGGGTTATCAATCTCATAATACTGAACATCATCTGCCACGGATGTTTCGCCGGCGCCATAAGGATGATGATGAAGGCCGAGGACCGGAAACGGGCGAAGGCAGCGAAGGCGAGATAGGTTGGCGTTAGAAAAACGGATCGAAACGGTATAAAAGTTAAGAAGGTGAATAAAATCCCGGAGGCATGAAAGCGGTCGCCGGGGTTTCTTCTTCGGATGAAAAAAACAGGGGGATGAATGACAATGCGGTTCAGCAGGATGATAACCTGCGTCGACGCGCACACCGCCGGCGAACCGGTTCGTATAGTGACGTCCGGCTTCCCGGCGATAAAAGGTTCCTCAATGCTCGAAAAGCGCGAATATGTGCTGGACAATCTGGACTATTGCAGAAAACTAGAGCGTGTTCACGCTAACCACGGCATCAATAATCATTGCAAAATATATAAACCCACAAAACATCACATCCAATTTATCATAGCGCGTGAAGATTTTCCTAAATCTCTTCAGAC
>JAIRKI010000105.1 GCA_031260185.1 Synergistaceae bacterium
ACCGAGAAATTTTCCGCGCCGCCCTATCCGCGTCTTCCTTCTTCTCTTTTTGGAGAAGGGGGGGGGGGTGACATTTTCACTGTCCCGTTAAGGGGTGACATTATCATAGTCCGGCGACAGTTTTGACACCCGTATCTTGATACATTACTGAAAATATTGTAAAATCCCCTACGCAAACAAATTATTGATGCCGCAAAACAAAAAAACAGAAAGGAGGATAAAATAATGGCTTTGAGTATATATTCCACACACACACACACACACACACACACACACACACACACACACACTCTCTCTCTCTCTCTCTCTCTCAAACTGACAGGTATTTTTATCCGGCGGCGGACACGGGCAGGTTGTCTCCGGTCATTGTCCCGTGTAGTGCGCTCTTGCGCGATGGTCGCGTCTTTGCGGCGATGTTTTGCCGGCGCGTGGCCGCGACTTGAATATTTTCTATATTTCGAACATATCGCTTTGTTTTTCATGAACTGCGAGACGCGAGCCAATAAAAAATAAGACGGAGGCGAACAAGCAATGTCCATAACAACTGCAATAAATTCGGAAAATTTCCGCAAGAACTTATGCCTGAAAATTTTTATATCGGCATTAGTGTTTCATCTGCTGGCCGCGGCGGGTATTTTTTACCTGTCCGGGAAAGATGTTTCAACTTTGCACACTCCCGATACGGCCTCTTATGTCGCCACCGCGGCTGAACTTGTCAAATACGGCACATTTTCGGCGGACGGAATTCCCGAGATAATGCGCACCCCGGGTTATCCCTTGTTTTTAGCCATTTTTATTGGCCTTCCGAAATGGGAGCTTTTCGTGGTGGCGGCACAGTGTTTTATCGCCGGATTAATGGCGGTGGTCACGTATAAATTGGCGGAGTCCCTGGGCGGCGCGCGGGCCGGCCTTTTCGCGGCGTTTTTTTTCACCGTCGCTCCGCTCACCGCGAGATACAACTCGTATATCCTCACCGAGCGCCTGTCGTCTTTTTTAACCGCGCTGCTATGCTTCGCCATGTTCAAATTTTTGAGGAAGCCGGGAATGACTGCCATCATTTTGGCCGCCGCGGCAATAGCATACGGGGCTTTTGTCCGTCCCATCGCGATGTACCTTCCCTATTGCGTAATAGCGTTTTTGATTTTTTGGGGTATCGCAAAAAAAATCAACGTGTTGAGACTAGTGGCGCTGCTTGCTGTTTTTTCGCTGATATCAATCGCGCCGATCAAACTATGGGAGTACAGGAATTTTCTGGCATCAGGCTATCGGGGGTTTTCTTCGAATTCCGCCATTTGTTTGTATTTTTATAATTCCGCCAGAGTGCTGGCCAGGCTCGAAAACAAGCCCTTTACGCCTGTAGTCGTGATGCCGGAACGAAACGGGTTGTCGGAGGGCGAAATGTTTAACCTGATGAATGAGGAAGCGAAAGGAATAATAATGGACAACTTGTTTGTATACGCCCAAATCCATCTCGCGGGAATGTTACAAACGCTGTTACAGCCGGGAATGGGTTCTATCCGACAAGAAAAAGAAAAAAGCGGCGACGCTTCCACATTCCAAAGGATAAAAAACAGGATTATAGAGACGCCACTGAAATTCATAATTTATGTTTCATTGGCAATAAGTCTGGCGTTTGGATATATTCTGTCCCTCGCCGCGTTTGTGAAATATGTCAAAATCCATACATTTGAAATAGTTTTTCTCGCGTTGATCGCTGCTTATTTCACGACACTCAGCGGAGGAACTGATGCTTACAATAGATTCAGGCAGCCGTTCAGTTTTATCATCGCGATATTCGCCGGAACAGGCATAAATTGGCTCATCGCGTATATCGCGGAAAAACGCGGGCAAGCCGTTTGACGCCGGGCGAAGCCGGTGAACAGGCGAAAGTCTAAGGTTATACGGTGCTTATGCCGGATAAGACGTTAAAAATCGTGCTTTTTTCAGGGGGCAGGGGAACGCGGAATATTTCGCGCGAATTGCTCTTGAGATCAGATGTTTTCTTGACGCTGGCCGTCAATGCTTACGATGACGGGCTATCGACGGGCCGTTTGCGCGATTTCATTCCGGGTATGCTGGGGCCCTCTGATGTTCGGAAAAATATCACGGCATTGATGGACGTGTCCGAAAGCCCTTATCGAGCTTTACATCAATTGCTCGAATATCGTTTCCCGGACGATATTTCGCGTGACGACGCCCTGGCTTGCCTGAAGGCGCTCACTGCGTACAACAGCCGTGTCCCAATGCCGGAACTGAAAGAAATCATAAAAGGGCTCAATGTCGATCTGCTCGAGGAGATATCTTCTTCCGTCGAGAAGTTTTTGGCGTACTTCGAGGAAAAATTGAGTCAGGGCATTGTCTTTTCATTCCGGGATTGTTCCATTGGAAATATTTTGTTTGCCGGACATTATCTGCGCAACGGCTCCGACTTTAATTTCACGGCATCCGCGCTCTCGCGTCTGTGCCGGTGCAAGGCGGAGATATTGAACGTCGCCAATGGGGAAAACCTGGTTCTCGCGGCCCTGAAAAAAGACAATACATATCTTGAGCGTGAAAGCGAGATTGTCGATAAGCACAAGACAAACGCCCCGATAGAAGAACTTTTCCTCCTGCCGGAATATCTCTCCCCGGAGGAATTGTCACATTTCAATACGTTGAGCTACGACTGCAAGAAAACTTATCTGGAGAGAAAAGAGATTTTCCCGGAAATTAATCCTGATTTAAAAAAACGCGTCCTCGAAGCCAACGTGATCGTTTATGGCCCCGGAACGCAGCATTCGTCGCTGTTCCCTTCATATATGACAAAAGACTTGACTGAAACGATCGTTTCAAATACAAAGGCCGTCAAAGTCTTCATCTCAAACATTTCACGGGATAACGACATACAACAGGAAAATGTCGAAACGCTTTTCGGGAAATTTCTTTTTTACCATTCGAGAAAGGGCAAATTGCATATCACATCGAAACAGGACGATAATATACATCTGCAGCAATTGGTCACTCACGCTTTTATCCAACAGACGCGGGATGAAGACGCGAATAAACTCCATTTCCTGAGATATCCGCGGGAGGACAGCCTGAATTTTGTGGAGTTGAAGACGCGCGACTGGGAGGAGGACGCCGGCCGGCATCACGGCAGTTTGGTGGAACGGGAATTGTTGGCGCTGCTGGAACAGAAGAAAATCGGCCTGATCAGCAACCGTGCCCAAAATATGCTTTCAATCATCATCCCGGCGCTCGACGAAGAAAAAACCATCGAAAAAGTTCTGCTGAAATTACGGCATGTAAATTGGCACTCGGCCGGACTGGTAACCGAAATCATCGTGGCGGACGGAGGGTCGAGCGACAGCACAGCCGATATCGTCTCACAGGCGGAGGATATCAGGCTCATACGCATGAAGGAGGGAAGCGGCCTGGGCGCGGCGATACTGGCGGGGCTGGAAGTTTGCAGGGGCAATGTCATCTTGTTGTTTCCGGCCGACGACGAATATTCGCATGAAGACCTCATTCGGGTGGTCCGCCCGATACTGACGGAGGACGCGAAAGTGGTGTTCGGCAGCAGGAACATGAAATGCGTTAACATGAACAACGTTTTACGAAAGATATACGGCAATAAAAAAATTTTATATTTACTCAGCAAATACGGCGGGCTCAGCATCAGTTCAGCGATTTTATGGAAATACGGACAGATGGTCAGCGATCCTCTGACGTCGGTAAAAGCTTTTCAGTATGATTTTTTCAGAAGTTTGGCTTTGAGTGAACGAGGCCACGCCATTGTGGGTGAAATGATCGCGAAGACCGCCATGCGCGGAGAATATATATTGGAAGTCCCTGTCGGCTACAGCCCTCGCAGCGCGAAACAGGGCAAAAAAATGAACGTATCGGCGGGATTGAAAGTGCTGTCCGGCGTGATCCGCGGATGGAATAGATGAAAAAACTATCTATCGTCATACCGGCTTTCAACGAAGAAAAATATATAGCGGATGTTCTGACGCGAGTGAAGGCGGCCGATATCTCGAAGAACGGTTTCGAGAAGGATATTGTCGTGGTGGATGACGGTTCCACGGACGCGACCGCGTCGAAAGTTAAAAGTTTCGAAGGCGTGAAGCTGATCTCCAAACCCAACGCCGGCAAGGGAAGCGCGGTGCAAAGAGGAATCCGGGAGGCCGACGGAGACTGGATTTTAATACAGGACGCCGACCTCGAATACTTTCCGGAAGATTACGCGGTTTTGCTTGACGCCCTGGATGACGGCGGCAAAGTTGCCGTTTACGGAAGCCGGCCGATGGGGCAGATCAAGGAAAGAGGATGGAAAATCCCGCCGGGGAAACATCCGTCTCAGAGGTTCGGTCCGTGGTTGATGAACGCCGTCCTGACGCTTGAAGTTTTTCTCCTGTACGGAAAATGGATTACCGACAACCTGACAGCTTATAAACTTTATCCGGCTCAGATTTTAAAACGGCATAACTTCGTCACGACCGGATTCGAGGGAGATCACGAAATCACGGCTTTGTTGATTCGCTCGGGAATCGCCATCAAGGAAGTCCCGATTCGCTATTCCCCGCGCGGCGTGAAAGAAGGGAAAAAAATACGTGTGCGCGACGGGTTCACCGCACTGTGGACGTTATTGCGCTACAGATTTATACGATGGAAGTGATAAAATGACGCGTTTTACATTGATAAACCCGGCTTTGCTCGCGTTGCGCAACGATCTGATGACGACTGGAATTGCGTATATGCCGATTGGGCTTGCCATTATTGCCGCTCAACTTAAAGCGCAAGGACATAAAGTGAGCGTGATCGACGCTTTCGGAGAGGCTATATACCAAACGCGCAAAATAGGACCTTTTTTGTGTATGGGCTTGAGCACAAAGCAAATTGTCGATCTCGTGCCGCGCGACACTGATGTAATAGGCGTATATGCATTGACTCTCCTAAATCACAACGCGACTATAACTACCGTCAAAGCATTACGCGCGTATTTTCCATTTGTTCCCATTGCGGTCATAGAAAATTCTCAGGCAGTAACCGCATACTCTCTTTCTGAGGTTGCCGCGCTATTTTATGAAGCAGGCGCTACATATATCGTCACAGAAGATAGTGATAATTCGCAAAATGGTTTTGATTTGGACATAACCTGGTCGGATGGTGATCCGCCATTTCCCTCCTGGGATCTGTTTCCCCTGCATAACTATTGGAGTTTGCGCCATGCGCATGGGCCATTTACTTCCAGACGTTATTTGCCGATAATAACATCAAGAGGCTGTCCCTTCAATTGTAAATTTTGCGTCATCCCTTTTACAAATAAGCGCCGATGGGTGGCGCGTTCTCCGGAAACCGTCGTAGAGGAAATGGCGTGGGGCGGCAAAAAATTCGGCGTTTTTGAATTTCACTGGGAAGACCTTAACCCGACTGTTGACGACGCCAGGATAAGAGATATATGCCAAATTATCGCTTCCAGGGACATGAAGTTGTCATGGAAACTCGTGGCAGGGACCAAAGTCGAAGGGATAAAAGATGAGGAATCCATAGATTTAATGGCCGCCGCTGGTTGCAATTATATTTCTATTTCTCCTGAAAGCGCTTCCAAACACGTTTTAAACCTCATGGGCAAACCATTTAACTTTGATCACGCACACAAAATAATCAAGGGAATAATAAAGAAAAAAATATTTTTACAATGTTGTTTTGTGCTGGGTTTTCCAGGAGAAACGGATGAAGATAGGGATATGACATCTTCATTCATAATGGAACTCGCTTCTATGGGTGTTGATGAAATTGCGCTGTTTATAATGACTCCGGTTCCCGGAGCAGCGGAGTATGAACGCTTTCAAAAAAACAACAGATCGCTTTCGGAACTAAATTTTTCGCCAACATGGAGAAACGATTACGCGAAACTTTCAATATTAAGAAAATCTCTCTATAGACGCTTCGTTTTTCAAAAAACCATGCATTATCCATTCAAAGTAATGCGTCAAAGTTTTAATTTTTTCCGAAGGCATTTTGAGACCAAAATGGAGATGGTTCCGTATAAGGCCTTACGTTACCGTTTTCAAGATTTTATGTCTGTAAATGGTGAATATTGATGTTGATTTTAAAGATTGAAGGTGGTTTTGTATGAATATAGAGCTGATCGACCGTCCTTGTCCGTTGTGCGGCGGCGGAGAGACAAAAGTGATATATGCCTCCCGGTATCCGCGCGATTATGAATTGCGCGATTTCATGAAAGTGTATCGTTCAGCGAGCGACAATTCCTTGATGGATCAGCTCGTGCAATGCCGTGATTGCGGGCTTCTTTACGTAAATCCCCTGCCGAAGGGAGATTTGATCTTAAGTGGATACGAGGACGCGGAAGACCCTGTTTTTGTAAATCAAAATCCATTTCGCATCCGTACTTTCGAAAAAAACATGACTTCCCTGATGAAAAAATTCGAGATACCCAAAGGAGTTCGGGTTCTTGACGTTGGATGCGCAGGCGGCGCTTTTCCGAAAGCGGCGTCAAATCTGGGGCTTTTGCCGACAGGCGTCGAACCAAGCGTTTGGATGTGTGATTTCGCGCGCCGTAAGTATGGATTGGATATCCGCGCCGGGACGCTTGAAGAACAGGCATTCGCGGAAAAATCATTCGATATCGTCACGTTTTGGGATGTTTTGGAACACCTGACTCAACCGGGCGACGCCTTGTCGGCGTCTAACCGCGTTTTGAAAGATAATGGGTTATTGATGCTCACCTTCCCCGATATCGGGAGCAAACTGGCCCGCCTCATGGGGCGCAAATGGCCCTTCCTGCTCAGCGTCCATCTTACTTATTATACGAGGAAAACTATCGAATCGCACCTCAAAAAGATGGGATTTCTCGTGCTTCATACGAGAGCTTACTGGCAAACTTTATCCCTGGAATATATTTTTGCCAGAGCGTCGTCGGTGTTGGGTAAAGCGGGGCTTCCGCTGAAATACGTCTCCAATGGATTAAGACGCATGAAGCTCGGAAATATTCCTTTCTCATATTATATGGCGCAATCTCTGGTGGTGGCGCGCAAAAAATGACCTCTCGCTATCGGGCGGTAATTTTTGATATGGACGGGGTGCTTTGGTATTCTTCTTCCGCTCACGAGGAAGCGTTCGGCCTCGCTTGCCGGGCGTTCGGTCTTCCGCCTCTCGGGGTTTATTCCGTATACGCCGGCATGAGCACGGACAGCGTTTTTAAAAATCACCTGACGCTTCATGAAATAATTCCCGACGACGGATTCGTCGAACGATTGGTTCGTTACAAGCGAAAAGCGGCGCGCGAACTGCTGGCAATGCCTGCCGGATATAAGTTACTTGCCTGATTGGCTGGCCGGAGAGGAACATGATTCTCGAACGTGAAGATATAGACAAGCTAAACGCCGACGTAAATCCCGAGGACTGGACATTATTGATTCCGGCGGCGGGGCGGGGAACGCGCCTTGGGTATCGTCCGCCGAAAATCCTGTATCCAATACTCGGTCGTCCGATGTTGGATTGGTTATTGGATATTTTTCAGGACTTATACAAGAAGCTGATAATCGTCGTGTCTCCCGAGGGTTCGGCATCGATTGGGGAACATCTTGGAAAACGCTCCGAAAAAAACTGGGTTTTAGCGGAGCAGCCGGCGCCAATAGGCATGGGGGATGCCGTCTTGCGCGGTCTGAAGGTTTCCGACACGCTTTATACGGCTTGCGTCTGGGGAGACCAGGCGGCGCTGAAACGCGGGACCGTCGTGGCGGGAATGAAGGTTCTCCGGGAATACGAGCGCGCTTCGATGACATTGCCGACGATTTATTCCCGCGATCCGTATATCCATTTGCGTCGGGACGAAAAAGGACGAATCACGGACATATTGCAGGCCCGCGAGGGCGACGTCATGCCGCCGGCGGGGGAGTCCGACTGCGGGTTGTTTTTTATGCGTTCCTCCGTGGTGTTGAACTATTTTAAACGCATGAAAATGGAAGAGGAAGAAATTCCGGCGAAATTCCGCGGAAAGCAGTCTCAAGAGTTCAATTTTCTGCCGATATTATCTTGTCTGAGCAACGTCGTCAGTTTGAGGATCATCTCAAATGAAGAAGCGCTGGGCGTAAATACCCGCGACGACGCCAAAAGAATTTCTTCATATTTAAAAGAGCGTGTCTGAAAACTCTTGTCAGTGATATATAATAATGGTCAAAGTATACACAGATGGGAGAGGATCGATGTGCGGCAGGCATATGACAATGACGTAAGCAGAGAACAGTTTGCCGCGTAATTTCCGCTCGTGACGACCGGCCAGCCGGACAGGCTGAGCACGTCGATCAGCGAGGACGCGCGACACATTCGCGTTCGGTGTTCTTGACCAATGAGCGAATGGCGTGTAAAATACATTTCGTTTCGGGACGTAGCGCAGCCTGGCTAGCGCACCTGCATGGGGTGCAGGGTGTCGGAGGTTCAAATCCTCTCGTCCCGACCATTTTTTTGCCCGAGGGCCCGCTTTGACGAATGACGGCCCGCGAATATTAATTATTCGGCCGGGAACACCGATAATAAGTTACGAGGGTAAAAAACGGAGAACCCGGGAATCGTGAGCATGGAGGCGGGCCGGATGGATGAAGCTTTCGCGCGGCAGGCTCAGGACACCTACAGAATCAACCAGATACAGATGGCGTCAAAGGAGCAGTTGCTGATAATAACTTACGATATCGGCATAAGGTCGTGCGCGGCGGCCGAAAAAGCCATTGACTCGCGGGACGCCGAGCAGGTAAACGTCAACCTTCAAAGAGCACAGTCGGTGGTTCGCGAGCTTATGGTGACATTGAATCTGGAACAGGGCGGAAACGTCGCCGCTTCGCTCATGCGGCTGTACGATTTCATGTATTGCCAGCTGGTGGAAGCGAACGTGAAACAGGACGCGACGGTAGTGAAGGCCGTGCGTTCGATGCTGGAAGAACTCAAAGCTACATGGATGGAAGCCATAGTCAAATTGAAAGCCGAAACCGCGAAGGGGAAAACCCCTCAGCCGGTGACGCCGAGAACCGGAGGTACGAATTTTGCCTACTGATCTTTTTGAAACGCTCAACTCTCTGGCACAGGAAGAACTCAGCCTCTATAAGTCGCTCGAGGTTCTCGTTGACGAAGAGGAAATGCGGGTGCGCGACTCGGACATGGAAGGGCTTTTGGATGTCCTTCAAAAGAAACAATCGATCATCTCCCGCCAGGAGTCGCTGCTGGAACAATGGAACAACATCACCGGCCCGCTTGGCGTCACCGGCGGCAAGGAAGGCCCGGATTTCTGGAATAACCTTGCCAAACTTGTCGGCCAAAACGGATACAACCAGATAGTCGCCCATATAAATGAAATCCGTGAACGGGGCCAGAAACTGCTCGACAGAGAGGGCATGATAAGGGCGGAGTTGGAGGAAAATCTCGCCGAAATGAGGAATATCCTGCTTAAAATGGGACGCAACCGGATAGCCATGCAAGGATATTCCCGAGGCATGGCGACCTGATGAAATCCGATGGAAATATTGCGCGCGATTGCGGCGGTCTGCTCCGTTCTGTTTTTGTGCGTAACGGGGACGGCGCGGGCCGCCCCCGTTACGGCGTCAGATGACATTGCCCCGCCGGAAGCCACCCCGCAGGAGATAAAACTGGGCGAACGCGTCTCGGCCGAAGTCGAGCGTCGTTGGACCATACTCGTAAATCCCGTCTATAACGCCCGAGTGGAGACGATCGTGAATCGTCTCTCCCCGTATATGGAACGCAGGCTGAATTACGACGTGGACGTCATCGACGAAAAGGCGGTCAACGCCTTCGCGCTGGCCGGCGGCAAGATGTACGTCACGACGGGAATGCTGGACTTCGTGAAGACGGACGTGGAACTCGCCGGTGTCATAGCCCACGAGATGGTCCACGCCGATAAAAAGCACGTCATAATACAGACCGCGAGGAACAACACAATGACGCTGCTCGCGCTGGTTGCGGCAATAGCCGGCAGGGGCAAGGGGGCGGCGCTCGTCGCGGCAAATCTCGTACAGGTGGCGATCATGGGCGCCTACAGCATAGAACTCGAAAAAGAAGCCGACGCGCTGGGGATAGACGCCCTTGCCACGGCCGGATATAACCCTGTCGGGATGCTCACGGTACAGGAACGCCTCAAAGAAGAACGAATGAAACATCCCCAAATTGACCCCGGCATATATCAAACTCACCCGGAGGTTGAAGAACGTATCGCGGCCGCCGAAAAATATCTGCTCGATTACGATTTTCCGATTCATCGCAAGTACGCGCTCGGAAATCTTCGCGCGACTGTGGGTGAAACGTCCCCGGACGGGCTCGCGCTGATGATAGACGGGGAAACGGTATGGCGCGGCGTGGACAACGCGCCGACAAGAGAGCTGTTCGGCCGCGTTGCCTCGGATTTGAACGAGCGCCTCCAAATGGAGACGATGCCGTTCGATATCAGAGTGGCGGGGGGAATCTCGCCCGACGCCGCTTTTTACATAGAGACGAAAAAAATTTTGTCGAAGGACGAGGCTCCCAAAGGCTGCGAACCGTTGTCAGCGTTGCGCGACGGAGTTCAAAAAGCCCTCACGAACGCGCGCGTCAACCACCCCATGGCAAATTACTTTCTGAAATAACAGTTCAAAACCGCTGGGCGTTGCCCCATACCCCGCAAGGGCCCGATCCCCTTGACCCCTTTAATAGGGTCCGGGGAGCTTGCTCCCTGGCGGGTGCGGGCGGAGCCCCAAAGTCTTGTTTTCGTACATCCGTCTGGCGAAAGGCGGCGAATCTGTTATATTAATTATCAATATTTTCGCGGAGGTGCGTGCGATGGATGTAGTTTTCAGCGGGATGAGGCCGACGGGCCGGCTTCATCTGGGGCATATGGCGGGGGCGCTTTCAAACTGGGTGAAACTCCAGGAAGACCACGAGTGTTATTTTTCGATAGTCGACTGGCACGCTTTGATGTCGGATTACGCCGACCCGTCGAAGCTGTCCCTGAACACCCGCGAGGTACTTCTCGACTGGCTCGCGGCGGGTTTGGATCCCCAAAAATGCGCCATATTCGCGCAGTCCCACGTCAAACAGCACACAGAGCTTCACATGGCCCTGTCGATGATATCCCCGCTGGGCTGGCTCGAACGCTGCCCCACGTACAAGGAACAGATACTGAACCTCCGGAACAAAGACCTGTCGACCTACGGTTTTCTGGGATATCCCGTACTCATGGCCTCCGACATACTCGTTTACAAGGCCGTAAAAGTGCCGGTGGGCGAGGATCAGACGGCGCACCTCGAAATATCGCGCGAACTCGCGCGCAGGTTCAACAACTTCTACGGGCCGGTTTTCCCCGAACCCGCGATAACGCTGACCTATAATCCCAAAATACCCGGCACCGACGGGCGCAAGATGAGCAAATCCTACGGAAACTCGCTCGACATCGCGGACGAAATACCCGTGCTCGGCAAAAAAATCCGCGCCATGACCACCGACCCGGCTCGCGAACGCAGGACCGACCCTGGCGACCCCGACAGATGCCCCGTCCGGGACCTGCACAAATTTTTCAACCCCGACAGTGAACAGATGGATGAAATCGCGTCCGGCTGCAAAACCGCCGCGATCGGGTGCGTCGACTGCAAAAAAATCCTCATCGCGCATGTGACCGAGTATATGACGCCCATTCAGGAACGCAGGAAATATTTCGGGGGGCGCGGCGATGAGCTGAACGGCATCCTGGCCGACGGCGCCGCGAGGGCGCGCGTGACGGCGGAACGGACGATGGACGAAGTATACGAAGCCCTGTCGATGCCCAAACTTAAATGATTTCAAGTCCCAATCGGCGATACGATGGCGGAAGAACCTGTTTTCGAGATAACGCTGGATGATTTTTCGGGGCCGCTTGATCTGCTCTGCCATCTGATGGAGACGAGCGCGATCGACGCCTCGTCGGTGAGACTGACTGACGTTTTGTCGCAGTACGCGTCGTACCTCTTCGCGTCGAATAAAGCCACGCTGTCGGAACTCGCCGAATTTTTCTCGCTCGCTAGCCGCATACTGATCAGAAAAGTGCGCTCGCTGTTCCCAGGAGCGGAGAGCAAAGAAGAGGGCCCGGACGCGGAACCGGGCGCGGACGGCGAATTCGGGGACGGCGAATTGACCGAGGAGACGCTCGCCGCCGCGCTGGAGCGCTTCAAACCGTACAGGAACGCCGCGGCGTGGCTCGGCGGGATGAAGGCGGAACGCGAGCGTTCGTTCGCGCGGATATCCGGGGAAGAACGCCCGCCGTGGTTCGACATAGGAGACGTCTACGGCCTGTCGACGCTCTGGCGGAGCCTGCTGGATGAATATTCGGCGTCGAAGGCCCGCTCCGCGCGGGACGATTTCATGGAGGAAATACCCGACGCGGTTCCGCAGGAAATCCAGGTTGACCGCAGGATGGACGAATTAAGGGAACTGCTCGCCGAAAAGGGCGCGCTCACGCTTTCGGCGGCGCTCACCCGCTTCGGAGCGGGGGCGCTCATCGTGACGCTGCTCGCGCTGCTGGAGATGTCGCGCCTGGGCGCGATCAGGCTCACGCAGACGGAGGAATGGGGGGACGTCGGTATTGAGGCGGGATGACCCCGGCGTAAGCGATATGCTCGTGCGGCAGTTGGAAGCGCTGCTGTTCGTATCCGCGCAGCCGGTCCCGGAGAAAGAGTTGGCGTCCGCTCTCGGCGTGTCTCCCGCGGCGGTGTCGCGGGGAATCGCCGAACTCAAGGCGCTCTGCGACGAGGGACGGGGCGTGACGTTGCTCGCGCTCGCCGGAGGCTGGCAAATGGCGACGGCGCCCGACCTCGAAAGCACGGTGGCCGAGTATCAGGGAACCGCCGCGGCGCAGCGCGTCCGCCTGAGCAAGGCTGCGCTCGAAACGCTCGCGGTGGTGGCCTACAATCAGCCGGTGACAAGGGGGGAGATGGAGGAAATTCGCACGGTGAGGTGCGACCGCGTCGTGGAGACGCTCGTTAAACACGGGCTCGTGAGGGTCGCGGGACGAAAAAAAAGCGCGGGCAATCCCCTGCTTTACAAGACGACGGACAGGTTTCTGGAGTTGTTCGGCCTCGACTCGATAGCCTCGCTCCCAACGTTGGAGGAATTGCGGGACACATTCGTGAAAAACCCGGAGCCTGACGACCCGGAAACGTCGGATGAGTAACGCCGCCCGAATATCGTACCCGATGCGTCTCAACAGGTATCTCGCCCTCTGCGGCGCGGCTTCCCGGAGAAACGCCGATTTACTGATATCGTCGGGGCGGGTCGCGGTTGGAAACGATTCGGAACTTTCCCCCGGAAGGACGGTCGCGGAGGGAGAAGAAGTCACAATCGACGGAATATCAGTGAAACCCGCGCCGCCGCTCTATATAGTCATGAACAAGCCGCGCGGCGTGCTGTCGGCGGTGAGCGACGCGCGGCGGCGCACGGTCATCGACCTGCTGCCGGAGACCAGCGAAAACATGGGGCTGTTTCCCGCCGGAAGGCTCGACCTCGACAGCGAGGGGCTCCTGATTCTCACCAATGACGGGCGATTCTCACAGTCGATCGTTCATCCGTCCTCGGGAGTGCGCAAAACTTACGAGGTGCTTCTCGAACGCGCGCTCGAAGAAAAACACGTGAAGGAATGGTCAAGAGGTGTTATTATGGAAAAGAAGCTATTGGCTCCCGCGGAGTTGTCACCGGGGCGTCCGAGCGACGGCAGACATTGGCGCGTCGTCCTGACCGAGGGGTTCAAGCGGGAAATCAGGCTCATGGCGGAGGCGCTCGGCAACAAAGTTCTCCGTTTGAAGAGAATAGGCGTGGGAAATTTATTTTTGGAAAAAATGCCGCCGGGATCGTGGCGCGAATTTAAATATGAAAACTTGCGCGATATGATATCGAACGGCGGAAAGATTTGACGTATAATTTTTTGCCCGCGAGGCAGGGTTTACGGAGGGATGCGAATGCGGGGACTCGATACGACGCCGGGCAAGGCCGCGCGTTCATCGGAAAATCCGCCGGTGATAGTCATCGACGGTCCCGCCGGCGCCGGCAAAAGTACTGTGGCGCGCGAGGTGGCGAGGCGGATGGGTTTGCCGTTCCTGGACACAGGGGCGATATACAGGGCGATCACTCACGTGATGCTGTCGAAAGACATTCCTCCGTCCGACTCGCCGGAGTTGCGCGCGGCGCTCGCCGAATTTACGGTTTCGTTCCGGGACGGACGGGTGTTCGCCGGCGGCGGGGACGTCACGGAAGTCATCAGGACTCCCGAGATAGACCGGAACGTCTCGCCGTACTCGGCGCTTCCGGCGGTCCGCGAGTCGCTGCTCGGCATACAGCGCGCCCATAAACGCCGGGGTCTCGTGGCGGAGGGGCGCGACATGGGAACGGTGGTTTTCCCCGACGCGGACGTAAAAATATTTCTCACCGCGTCCCCGGGGGAAAGGGCCGCGAGGCGTCACGCCGAAAGGCTCGCCGGGGGCGGGGAATCAGATTACGACAATATATTGCGGCAAGTGAAGGCAAGGGACGAAATGGACACGAACAGGGCGGCCGCCCCGCTGAAGCCGGCCGAAGACGCCGTGACGCTCGACAGCACGGGGCTCTCTTTCGACGCGGTGGTGTCGCTTGTCATGGAACAAGTCGCGAGGGTCTTGACGCCGGCGCGATGATCTCCCGTGTTTTTTACCGTTTCGCCAGAAACGTCTTCATGCTGTTTTTCAGGCTGTACAATCGCCTGGAGGCGCGCGGCCTGCCGAACGTCCCGAAGGAAGGGCCGGTTATAGTTGCGTCGAACCACGCGAGTTTCATCGACCCGCCTTTGATAGGCGCGGTTTTGCCGATACGGTTGAGATATCCGGCGAAGGAGTCGTTATTTCGCGTTTCGCTTCTGGGTTTTCTCATAAGGACGCTGGGGGCCGTTCCGGTGGCCCGTGGGGACAGCCAAAGGGCGGGCGCCGTCATGAAACTCCTTTTGGAGTTGCTGAATGAGGGGGAAAGCGTGCTGCTCTTTCCCGAAGGTTCGAGGAGCGCGGACGGCAGGCTGAAACCGCTCGAGGCCGGAGTGGCGTATCTGTCGGTAAAAACCGGGGTTCCCGTGCTGCCGGTGTACGTGAAGGGTTCTTTCGAGGCCTGGCCCAAAGGCAGGGCGTTGCCGCGGCCGTCGAAACTGAAGCTCTCGATATCCCGTCTCATATATCCCGACACGGATACGCCTAACGAACGCGAGAGAAGGGAAAAACTCATGAGATCTCTGGAAAGGGAATTGCTCGCCATGGAGGGCGAGGCCGATGTATGTTAGCATGACCGGATTCGGAACGGCGTCGGAGGAGCGTCCGTGGGGAACGGCGACGGTCGGGCTGTCGAGCGTGAATCACAGATATCAGGACATATCCGTCAGGCTCCCGAGGGAATTGTCGTCGTTCGAGCCGTGGTTTCACCGGCGGCTGCGCGGTCTGTTCCGCAGGGGAAAGGTCACCGCGCGCGCCGAGATAACCCGGGCGGCCGAGTCGGCGGCGCTCGTACTCAACAAAGAGGCCATGGCGGCTTACTACAGGGAGATATCGTCGATGCGCGACGCGATGGGAGCGGAACGCGACATATCCCTCGACGCTCTCGTGAATCTGCCGGGAGTTCTGGACATGTCTCCGCGCGACGCTTTCGGCGAAGCCGATGCCGAGGATTTCCTGTCGGAATTGTTGGATCGAGCGGCCGAAAACTGGAACGATATGAGGCGTCAAGAAGGCGCTCATCTGAAAGAGGCGGTAGACCTGCATCTGAACGAGATCGAACGCCTCATGAAGAAGATAGGGGATGCGTGGGCAAACGCAAGGGATTCCGCGTTCGCGGCGGTTGCCGAACGGCTGAAAAACGCCCTCGCGTCCGCGGGGATATCGGCGGACGAAGCGCGGTTCGCCCAGGAAGCGATCATTTTCGCGGACAAATGGGACATATCGGAAGAAATAGCGCGCATGTCGAGCCACGCGGCCAAATTTCGCGAGATCGGGGAAGCGGACGGGCCCGAGGGACGCAAGCTGGATTTTCTGGCGCAGGAGATGAACAGGGAGGCCAATACCATAAATTCCAAGATAACGAGCGCCGATTTACGCTGGCTCATGGTCGACGTCAAGTCGGCAATCGAAAGGATTCGCGAACAAATACAGAATCTGGAATGACGCCGGGGGTGAGGATATGAGTTTCCCTCTCGTTCATATAGGTTTCGGCAACATGGTGTCGCGCGACAGGGTCGTCGCCATAATCGACCCGTCGAGCGCGCCCCTGCGCCGTCTCAGGGAGGAGGCGCGCGCCGCCGGGCTCTTGGTGGACGCGACGCAGGGACGCAAGACAAGGGCCGTTTTGATAATGGACAGCAGGCACGTTGTCATATCGGCGCTTCAGCCGGAGACGCTGTCGGCGCGGTTCGGCGCGGACGCGCCGATCAAAGACGGCGAGGCCGCTCCGTGAAAAGGGGACGTCTTTTCATCCTCTCCGGCCCAGCCGGCGCGGGAAAAGGAACCCTGCGGAATATACTGTTCGGCGAGCTCGATGACCTCGCGTATTCCGTCTCCCATACGACCAGAAAAATGAGGCCCGGCGAGGCCGAGGGCCGCGATTATCATTATGTTTCGCGGGACGAGTTCGGGAAAATGGTGAAAAGTAATGAATTTCTCGAATGGGCCGAGGTGCACGGGGATTGTTACGGCACCGCGAAGAGCGGCGTCGAGCGGGTCCTGGGCGAAGGGCGAGACATCGTGCTGGAGATAGACGTCGATGGATGCCGCCAAGTCAAGGAGATAGAGCCCGGGGCGGTAATGATATTCATCACGGCCCCGTCCATTGACGAGCTGGAAAACAGGCTGAAGGGACGCGGCACTGAGACGCCCGAACAGATGGACGTGAGGCTCCGCGACGCGGCGGCGGAGATGAAACGGGCGGCCGAATACGACCGCGTGATAGTGAACGACGATGTCGGGCGGGCGTCGCGCGAACTCGTGGAAACGATAAAAAGTTACAGGAAAGCCGGGAGGCGGTGTAAATGATTTACAACAATCTTGAAAAAATATACGGGACAACGCGCATCGAAAACAAATACGCGCTGGCCATGGTGGTCTCGACGAGGGCGCGCCAGCTCAGCGAACAGAAGGGCCGCTTGTTGGAGGGGGAAGGCAGCGAGCGTTACATAACGCACGCGATAGAGGAGATAGAGAAAGGCCGCCTCGACATCGACCCGGCGGTGGTGACGGGGACTCCGCGGGATGACTCCGCAGTGGGCGCGTAACAAAAAAATACTGCTGGGCGTGAGCGGCGGGATCGCCGCTTACAAGACGCCGGAATTGGTTCGCGCGTGGCTGAGGCAGGGCTGCGAGGTGGAAGTCGTCCTCACGGACGCGGGAGCGACCCTGGTCTCGCCGCTCGCCATCGCGACGCTCGTAAAACGGCGCGTATGGCGGGACAAAGACCTCAAATCCGACGACACGGGCTGGACGATACCCCATATCGGCCTGTCGGCCTGGGCCGACGTGTTCGTCGCGGCGCCCTGCACGGCGAACGTCCTGCGAATGGCGGCCTCCGGAGATTCTTCCACGCTCCTCGGCGCCGTGATGCTGGCCTGCGACGCTCCCCAGATTTTTTTTCCGGCCATGAATTCGCGCATGTGGGCGCACCCCGCGACGAAAGCGAACGCGGATACGCTCTCGTCCCGGGGGCATCGCGTCATCGACCCGGATTCCGGCCCTCTCGCGTGCGGTTACGATGGGAAAGGCCGTCTTCCGTCGGCGGAGGCGATACTCGACGAAACCTGGTATTCGCTGCGGACGGACAAGGACTGCGAGGGCGTAAAAGTCCTCGTGACGGCCGGCCCAACGCGGGAATACATAGACCCCGTGCGCTATATCTCCAACCCAAGTTCCGGCAAAATGGGCTACGCGGTCGCCGCGGAAGCGAGATACAGGGGCGCCGACGTGACGCTCGTCTCCGGCCCCGCGAACCTGCGCGTTCCGTCCGGGGTCAGGTTCATCGCGGTCGAGAGCGCGGTCGGGATGCGCGACGCCTGCGTGTCGGCGTTCCCCGACCGCGACGTGATAATAAAGACCGCCGCCGTGAGCGATTACAGGGCGAAACAGTTCAGTCCGCATAAAATAAAACGCGGCGACGCGGCGAACATAACTCTGGAACTCGAACAGAACCCGGATATCGCGTTCGAGATCGGACACGGCAAAAAACCGTCCCAGATACTCGTCGGTTTCGCGGCGGAGACGCGGAACGTCCGCGAAAACGCCCTGTCGAAGCTGGAGCGAAAAAACCTCGACATGGTCGCGGCGAACGACGTGACGGTCACCGACGCCGCTTTCGCCTCCGACTCCAACAGCTACGAGATATTCTTCGCGCGAAAATACGGCATGACGCCGCGGACGCTCTCGGGCGGCAAATGGGAGATCGCGTCGGGAATACTCGACTTGGTGGCCGCGATTCTTCCGGGGCGATGAACGCGGACAAACCGGGCGAAACCGTCTCGGTGGCTATTCCCGGCCCGTGGTGGACAAATCTGACTTACTCCCTTCCTCAGGATATTGCCGACGTCCCGTTGCCCGGCGCGCGCGTGCGCGTTCCCGTCGGGCGCGGCTCGCGCGTCGGCATGGTGATCGAAAACGGCGCGAACGAAGCCGAGGATTACGACGGGGAAATCCGGGACATATCGGAGACGATCGACGGCGTTCCCGCGCTCGGCGAATATGTGATGCCTCTTTTGAAATGGTTCTGCGACGCGTATCTCTGCGGTTTCGGCACGGCCGTGAAGACGCTTCTCCCCGGCGCTTTTCTCAAAGGCGAGCCCGCCGAGCCCCCGACGCGCGGCGTAAAACGCGCGCGTTTTCCATCGGTGACGTTCGTTTACGAACCTGAAGACGCCGCGCGTTTCGAGCGGTATATGTCCATCCTGTCGGACGGCGCGCCGACATTGATCTCGTTTCCGATCCATTCCGACGCGAAAAAATTTTTCGAGCGCGTTGTGAACTCCGACGCTATTTCGCCCGACATCAGGGAAAATGCCGTGCTGTATCCGCGTCTTGGCGGAAACGCCGAATGGCTCGTGTGGAAACGCCTGTCGGCCGGCGAGGGCGGGATAGTCGTCGGCGGGCAGAACTCCGCCATGTCGCCCTTGCCAGGGCTCGCCCGCGTCATTGTCGAGGACGAGAGCGGCAACGCGTGGCGCGCGATGCGGCGTCCGGTCTTCAACGCGCGCAGCCTGCTCGCGTCGCGCGCGCGCGTCGAGTCCGCCGAACTGGTATTGGGCGGCAGGATGCCCTCGCCGAGGGCCTTCATGAAATACGACGCGGAACTTCCTCCGCCGTCCGCCCGCCGGGACAAACACGTGATTTTCGTAGACATGAAACTGGCCTACTCGCCGGCAGTGGAAGGCGTTTCGGGCGGGCTAACCGTCAGCGAGCCTCTCGCGCGCGAGACGGAAGAAGCTCTCGAACGCGGCGAGTGGGCGCTCTGGATATTGGACCGCAAGGGCTACGCCGGCGAGATAATCTGCGAAGAGTGCGGCGCGCCGCTCAAATGTCCCAAATGCGGCGGGACGCTTCGTCTTGAGGAAGCGTCGTCGGCCGTTCGCTGCGTGTCGTGCGGCGCGGCCTCGCCGACGCCGGATATCTGCCCCAACTGCGCCGGGCGCCTGTTGTCGGCGCGGAGGCCGGGGCTCGAAGCCCTGCTTCCCCTCGCCGACGCCGCGATAACGAACCCCGCGCCCATATTTTCCCCCGACACGCCGGAGCCCGAGTTGAAACGCGCCGCGCGCGGGACCGAACCCTGCGTGTTGATCGGCACGAGAGCCGCGCTTTCCATCTGCGACGAGGTTCCCGTGGGAATGGTCGGCTGGATAGACGCCGACGGCGAGGCTCGGCTGGGCGAACACGACGCCGGGGCGCGTGCTTTTTCGCTGATATGGGAGTCGCGCTGGCGGGGCGTCTCGCCTCGCCAGCGGCGCGTGCTGATTCAGACTAGACGCCCCGGCTCCGATTGGCAAAGGGGGCTCGGCGCTGGCGGCGACGGCTGGAGAATATTCTGGAGATCGGAACTCAAAGAGCGCATGGAACTCTCGATGCCCCCGTACACGTCTTTGATAAAAATCGAGGCGGCCGCGTCCGATATCGCCGCCATATCGGAAATCTTCGCGTCGGCGGGTTACGAATACTGGCGGTATGAGGAGACTGGCAAAAAAACGGCGGTGTGGGTGCGAACCGGGAAACTGTCGGAGCTGAGACGGAAGATATCGCCATTCTTCCATATAAAGAGAGCGCGAAAAGGATTTCCGTCGATCGAGGTGTGGCACGAATGACGCTAGCCGTTTACAGGGCGTTGACGTTTCTCGCGGGGCCGTTCGCGCGTCCGCTGCTCGCGATCCGCGCGGCCCAGGGCCGCGAGTCCGCGGACCCTGCGCGGCGCGCCGAGCGTCTGGGAATCGCGAGCCTGCCGCGCCCCGACGGCCCCGTTTTCTGGTTCGACGCGGTGAGCGTCGGCGAGGGCAATTCCGCCGTGCCGATGATAGATTTCGTACTGGAAGAATTTCCCCTCGCGAGCGTTTTGGTCACCACAACCACCGTGACCGGAGCGCGGAACATGGAGGCGAAACTGGCTTCGCCGCGCGCGTTCCACCAGTTCCTGCCACTCGACCGCAGGATATACGCGAATCGTTTTTTGGACCACTGGAAACCCGCGGCGGGATTTTTCATCGACAGCGATTTCTGGCCCAATATGCTCCTGTCGGCCCATGAGCGCCATATTCCCCTGATACTCCTCAACGGCCGGGTATCGAACCGCTCTTACGGACGCTGGACGCGTCATCGCGCGGCGGCGTCGCGTCTCATGGGCGCGTTCGCCTACGCGCTCGCGAAATCTGACGGCGACGCGAAAAAACTTTCCGACATGGGGATAGCGTCGATCGATTGCGTGGGGAACCTGAAATACGGCGTCCCTCCCCTGCCGTTCGACGCGGCACGCGTCGCCGGAATCGAGTCGGCGGCCGCGGGCAGGGCGTCATGGATGGCCTCCGTGACGCATCGCGGCGAGGACGTGCATATACTGAAAGCCCACATGGCGATAAGCGACAAATTTCCGGAAGCGCTGCTGGTGATAGCCCCCCGCCACCCGGAACGAGGCGGCGAGATACTGGAACTCGCGAGGTCGTTCGGTTTCGCGGCGTCGCTGGAGTCGTCGGGAGACAAAATATCGCGGCGGCACGGCGTGTACATAGCTGACGTGCTCGGCGGCCTGGGCCCGTATTACGAATATTTCGACGTCGTTTTCATAGGAGGCTCTCTGCTCGATTACATGGACGGCCAAAATCCCATGGAGGCGGCAAGGCTGGGCGCGGCGATACTGTCGGGCCCCCACGTCGACAGCTTCATTGAGACCTACGATATCCTCAAACGCGCCGGCGCCGTCACGACGGTCCAAAGCGCGGACGATCTGTCCGAGCGTGTCGCGTCGCTGCTCTCCCGCCCCGCCCTGAGAGACGAGATGAAATCCAGGGCAAAATCGGCGGCCGAACGCGAATCCGCCGTGCTCGACCGGGCAAAAGAAAAACTGCGCGCAAAATTCAGGGATCTGGGGATAGTGTAATTCCATTTCTAAATCAACAAGGCATTAATTATCCAAGGCCATGAGGTAATGGAGCGTGTAATCTCCGGAGAGTTTTCAAGTTTAAAAAGCTCATCGACCAAGTGATCCCCCAAAG
>JAIRKI010000118.1 GCA_031260185.1 Synergistaceae bacterium
TGAAAAATCTTGGGCAAATATGAAATGCGCTTTGGATTGATACGATTCCTACTTGTAAAGATGTGTCGGCGGCGGTTTATCAGTATTTTGATACTAATACTTTTTAAGCTAAAATACTATACCATCCCAACTCCCGGACAGCCGCCCCGCCTTATGTTCCGATTGCCGTATTGCGCGGCGCTTGTTTCTGCTATACTTTATTAAAAGACACTCACATGAGGAAGGGCGGACTTGCCATGAGTTTCAGGGAGAATATGGAAAGGCTTCAGGCCATTGTCGACGAGTTCGAGACGGCGTCTCCGGACATCGAGGCCTCGCTGGGGCTTTTCGAGGAGGGCGTCGGGATAATCAGGGCGTCGCGCGAATACCTCGAAAACGCCAGGAGAAAAGTCACCATGCTGTCGGAAGACGGCCTGACCGAGAAAGACGACGAAGATGAGCGGGATTGACGCGCTTGAATCGCTTCGCTCTCGGTATCAGCTCGCCGTAGACGCGGCGCTCAAACACTTTTGCGAAAATTTCGGGGAGTGCGTGCCGGCGCGGCTCGCCGAGGCGATGGCGTACTCTCTCATGGCCGGAGGCAAAAGGCTGAGGCCGATACTGTGCCTCGCCGCGGCGGACAGGCATGGGATTTCGCCCGAAAACGCGATACCTCTCGCGGCCGCCGTCGAGTTCATACACACCGCCTCGCTGATACACGACGACCTGCCCTGCATGGACGACGACGACACGCGGCGGGGGAAACCGACAAACCACAAGGTGTTTGGGGAGCGCATGGCCATCCTCGCCGGGGATTCGCTGATGACCTGGGCGTTTGGATACGCGCTCTTCGGCCTCGCTGTAAACGGAATAGACGCAAACCGCGCGATAAGGGCGGTTGTGTGCCTGAGCGACGCCGCGGGGCCGTCCGGCATATGCGGGGGGCAGGTCTTGGACACAGACCCCGAATCGTTCGAGCCCGGGGAAGATTTTGTATATAAGACGGCTCAGCAAAAAACCGCCGACCTGATTTGCGCTTCCGTCGTCTCCGGGGTTATCCTGGGCGGCGCGGCTGCGCCCAAAATACGCCTTGCCCGGGAATACGGCTCGCGCCTGGGGCTGGCTTTTCAAATAGTGGACGATATTCTGGACGCGACTGGCACGCCGGAGGAACTGGGCAAGACGCCGCACAAGGACGAGAAACAGGGAAAAACGACCTTCGTCTCCGTCTTCGGACCGGAGGGCGCGCGCGAACGCGCCGAGGAGGAATCCGCCAAGGCCGCCGAAGCGGCGGCGTCCCTATGGGGCGAGCGGGACGAAATGACCCTGCTCGCGAAACAACTCGTTCACAGAAGCGCCTGAGAGGGAAAAACCGGCGGACACATGCGGCGCGCCCGGCTCGAAAGATTGGACAAACTGCTCGTGACGCGCGGGCTGGCGGCATCCAGGAGCGACGCCGCCGACATGATAGCCGGCGGGCGCGTCGCGGTTGGCGGTTTGCGGCGCGAGAAGCCGTCCGCCGCTTTTCATCCCGAATCGTCCATAGAGGTGACCGCCGCGGACGAAAAGCGATACGTGGGACGCGGCGCGCGCAAACTGCTGAAGGCGCTCGACGAATGGGAGATAGACCCAAAGGGATTGGATTGCGCCGACATCGGCGCGTCGACCGGGGGATTCACCCAGGTGTTGCTGGACAGGGGCGCTTCGCGGGTGGCGGCCGTGGATGTGGGATACGGCCAGCTCGCGTGGGAACTCAGGACCGATCCGAGGGTGAAAGTCATGGAACGAACCAACGCGCGATATCTCGCCGCGGACGGCATCGGATGGCTGTCGTCGGTCGTGACGGTGGACGTGTCTTTTATATCTCTTCGGACGATATTGCCCGCCGTTCGCGAATTGACACGGGACGGCGGGGCGATTCTGGCGCTGGTGAAACCGCAGTTCGAGGTGGGGCGCGAGCGGGTGGGGAAGGGCGTGGTGCGCGATCCGAACCTTCACGCCGAAGCGCTGGAGGGCATTGCCGAATACGCGGGCGCGATTGGCGCGTTGGAGTTGAAAGGCGTGACATATTCCCCGATCAGGGGCGCGGAGGGCAACATAGAATTTATTTTTTTTCTGTCGAAATCCGGCGAAATTTTCGCGGGGGAGCGCGCGGCGGATTTTGGAGCGATCGTAAGGGAAGCGCATCGAAATTTGGGGTGAAAAAATGCGGGTCGGCCTTTTCTTCAACCACGAACTTGAAGCGAGCGCGGAAGCGGCATCTGTCATTCAATCATCGGGTTACGGCGGCGGGGACGCCGAATTTGTCACGGGCGACGCCGGCGTTGATCACGGCGAAATCGACTTCGCCGTATCCATAGGCGGCGACGGCACGTTCCTGCTCACATCCAAGACCGTAATGGGGCGGGGCGCGCCGCTTTACGGCGTCAACACGGGGCGGCTGGGCTTTCTCGCTTCCGGCGACGCGCGTCGCGCCGCGGCGGACGTCACCCGAATACTGGACGGCGATTACGAGACATTTCCGATCGTCCCGCTGAAGGCCGTTATTATGGGAAAGCGCGGTGCCGAGAGCGCGACGTGGGCGTTCAACGAGGTGATGATAGTGAAAAACCTCGTCTCGCGCCCGATAGCGCTCTCCGCTCATATAGACGGAAAAAAACTCTACAGTTTTCTCGCTGACGGAATCATCGTCTCGGCGCCCATCGGTTCGACGGCGTATTCGCTCTCGGCGGGCGGGCCGATCGTTCACCCCGGCGTGAGCGCGCAGGCGATAGTCCCGATATGCGCG
Source organism: Synergistaceae bacterium (assembly GCA_031260185.1). Taxonomy (GTDB): domain Bacteria; phylum Synergistota; class Synergistia; order Synergistales; family Synergistaceae; genus JAIRKI01. The sequence goes on from JAIRKI010000118.1 coordinate 2,768, forward strand.
CATTCCCTGACGCCCCGGCCGATGCTGGTTCCCGCCTCGACGCTGATCGAGATCGAACTCGAATCCCCTCCCGAAGGCGCGACCCTGTCGGCCGACGGCATGAACGGCACTTTCCTCTCGCCGGGAGACACTGTCGGGATAACATCCGACCCGGCCGGCCGCGTCGACGTCATAAGGCTTGAGGGCGGCTCGTATCCCGACGTGCTGAGGGACAAGCTGAACTGGTCATGATAGCGCGGCTGGAAGTGAGGGGAATGGGGGGCATAGAGAGCGCCGCCCTCGATTTTTCGGGAAATTTCATCGCCATCACGGGCGAGAGCGGGGCAGGGAAGAGCAGTCTCGTCCGCGCGTTCGAGTTCATCTCGGGGAAGCGCGCGCAGGCGGCGTTCATCAACGCCGGTTTCGAGGAAACCGAAGTGACCGCCCTCTGGGACGACGCGGACGGCGAGACGCTGACGCGGCGTTCGCTGTCGCGCTCGGGCAAGGGCCGGGCCTGGATCGGGGACAGCCTCGCGACGGCCGGGATGCTTGCGGCGCGCGCGGAGGGTATTATCGGAATTCAGAGCCAGTTCGCCCAACTGAACCTGCTCGACGCCGCGAAACAACTGGAACTCGTCGATCAGTGCGGCGGGCGCGAGCTGGCGGCCTGCGCCGAACGCCTCGGCGAACTCTTTCCCCGGATGATGTCCGTTGAAAAAGAGATATTCGAGATAAAGCGCCGCCGCGCCGAACTGGAAAAAAAACTCGAAGGCGCGCCCGAGCGCGTGCGGCGCGTAAAATCGCTCGAAATAACGCCCGGCTGCGAGGCGGAGTGGGAAAAAGAACTGGCCTCGCTCGAACGCGCCGAAGCCGAGGCCGGAAAATACGACGACATCGCCGCCCGAATGAACGGGGACGAAAACGGCCCCGGACTTCTCGACCAATTGGCCGCTTTTTTGAGGGAACTGTATTCGATAGCGCCCCCTGACCGCGCGGACGAATGGCGCGAGTTGGGCGAGGACGGGCTCTCTAAGCTCCAGGCGTTGTTCGACTCGTCGAAGCGCGAACTCGGCCTCGCCAGCCGCGAGGAAATAGCCGCGGAGCTCGAAAAACGCGAGGCTCGGCTCGGGCTGGTTCGGAAATTGAAGCGCGAGACAAACTCGCCCACGGCGGAGGCCCTGCTCGAGTACGCCGCCGAGACGGAGGCCGAGACAAAATGGCTCTCCGAATCGCTTGCCGCGCTGGATGAGCGTATCGCCCTGTCGTCGCGGCAGCGCGCCGAAGTCGCGTCGCGCGCCAAAGACCTGAGACTGATGAGAACGCGCGCGGCGGCGGATTTCGGCGCGAGGGTGAACCGGCATCTGCGCGACCTGGGCATGGACGACGCGGTTTTTTCCGCTGCCGTGAACAGGTTCGACAAGGTGCGCGCGAGCGGGGCGGAGGGCGTGTCGTTCATGCTGAGCCAGAAATCCGGCGCGCCGAACCCGGTGGGGAAAGTGGCCTCCGGCGGGGAATTGAGCCGAATCCTCATCGCGATACAGGCCGCCACGGAACAGAGCCGCATCCCCGCGTCTTTGGTTTTCGACGAGGTCGAGGCGGGATTGGGCGGCAGAACCGCGCTTCTGGCCGGAAAAAAACTGAGGGAACTGTCCCGGGGGTGCAGGACCATCCTCATAACCCACGAAGCGACGATAGCCGCGATGGCCGATCAGCACTTCGTGGTGGAAAGACGCGGCGACATCACCGAAGTGAATGAGGTCGCGGGGGACGAACGCGTCGCTGAGATAGCGCGAATGTTGGCGGGATCCGAATCGAGAGAAGCGATGGATCACGCGCGTTCCCTGTTGGGCGCGTGACCGATCGGTGGTTGGCGGTCAGGGTCACGCGCGATTTGCGGGACGAAAGGAGGCGGGAGATATGGACGGCAAAAGGGGATCGCCTCTTTTTATGTACCGCCATTTGATAGGCGGCCGTTTTCTGATCAGCCCATGCAGACTCGACGTGATGACGCCGGGAGATATGGACGAGGCGCTGAAGCTGCACGACAGGGTCACGCACGGGCTCAGCCCCGAAATTTTTGTGCCGACCGGCCCGGACGACCTGGAGCGCCTTGTCGGCGGCGAGGGCATTTCGGTGGGGGTGTGGAGCGGGGGAAAGCTGATATGCATGAGGGCCGTCATGACTGACGCGCGGTGGGTGAACGAGACGCTCGAAAAAATGGGCGTACCGGCCGGCGAAGCCGGACGCGCCGTCTACACCGATCACTGCATAGTCGATAAGGAATTCAGGGGCAACAACGTCCAGTTTCTGACGCACTACGCCATAGAACATCGCGTAGGCGGCAGGTGCGGCGCGTTTTTCACGACCGTTTCCCCGAAGAACGCTTTCTCGCTCTCCAACGTCCTGGGCTGCGGTTTCGCGGTGATCGGCATGAAGGAGTTGTACGGGGGATACATGCGCTATATCATGCGAAAACAGCTCGATCGCGTGATGCCGATATGGACTCACGGGCATCTCGTCATTCCCGTATCCGACGTAAAAAGGCAAAAGGAGGCGATAGCGGAAGGCATGGCCGGCTACAAGATGATCCGGAAAAACAGGGGACACATGATGCTTTACGCGCCGATGGCCGAGCACCCCCCGCGAGGATATTGGAAAAACATGGCGGACGGAAAATAAAAAAAAATTAAAGAGGGCGCGGGGGGCCCGCTCCCTGCCGGGCGCGGGCAGAGCCCGCGGTTTTGGTTAAAAAAATACCGAGATTGACGCAAGCGGCTTTGCTGATAATATATATTTCGCGCCCCGGCGGTATTCGTGCCCTTTGTATTTTCGCGGTATCCAAAACAAACCATAATCCCTGAGAGGAGTGCGTTTATTAAATGGCAAACCGAAAACCGGAGGATATTCGTTCCATCGCGATTGTGGGGCACGGCGGCGCCGGCAAGACGTCGCTCACGGAGGCAATGCTGTTCGGCAGCGGCGTTATCACCCGAATGGGCCGCGTGGAAGACAAAAACACGGTCTCGGATTTCGACCCGGAGGAACAAAAACGATCCATTTCGATAAACGGCTCTCTCTGCTCGTTCGAATACAGGGGATATACGATGCATGTTTTGGATACCCCCGGATTCGCCGATTTCGTCGGCGAGCAGCGCAGTTTCATGCGTGTCGCCGATTCGTGCCTGTTCGCGGTCAACGGCAACTCTGGCGTGGAGGTTCAGACGCTGAAACTCTGGGAGTTCGCGGCGGATTTCAAAAGCGCGGTGATGTTTTACGTCAGCCGCCTCGACAAGGAAAACGCCTCTTTCGCGAACGCCGTGGCCGACATTCAGGCGAGCGTGTCCGGGAACGCGCTGCCGCTCTGTCTTCCGATAGGGGCGGAAGCGTCGTTCACGGGCGTGGTGAACGTCATCGCGGGCAAGTCGTACACATACAATGGCGGCTCGAAAGATTTCACCGAGGGCGACGTGCCGGCCGACATGGCGGACGCCGCCGCTTCGGCCCGCGAGGCGCTGATCGAAAAAGTGGTGGAGGCGGACGACGAATTGATGACGAGATACCTCGACGGGGAGGACCTGCCTCCGGCCGATATCCGGGGGGCCGTGCGCAAGGCGGTCGCGTCGAGGATTCTTTTCCCGATAATCCCCGGATCGTCGGCCGGCAATATCGGCGTTTCGCAGATAATGGACGCGATAACCGACTATCTGCCGTCCCCGCTCGACATGGCCCCGCGAAGCGCGGCGAAGGACGGCGCCGAGGTCGAGATAGCGCCCGACATCGACGCTCCGTTCACGGCTTTATGTTTTAAAATCATGATTGACCCGTATGTCGGCAAGCTCTCCTTCGCGCGCGTGTTCTCCGGGAAACTGACGAGCGACCAGACGATTTACAACGTCAACCGCGGCGAGGAGGAACGAATCAGCTCGTTTCGGATCCTGCGCGGCAAGGAAGGCGCGGAGACAAAGGAGATAATCACGGGCGACATCGCCGCCATTCCGAAACTCGACAGCGCCTCGGTCGGCGACACGCTGAGCGTCAAAGGTCAGACGGTCCTGTTTCCGCCGATACAGTTCCCGCGCCCGGTTTACAGCGTCGCGGTAACGCCGAAGAGCAGGGCGGACGAGGATAAACTGGGCAACGCCGTCCGCAAGATACTGGACGAGGACAAGACGCTCGATTTCGCGAAACATCCCGAGACCAACGACTCGATTCTGTCCGGCATGGGCGACACGCATCTCGACATAGCGCTGTCCCGCATAAAGGACCGCTATAAGGTCGACCTCGACACAGTCACGCCCAAAGTGCCCTACAGGGAGACGATCAAAAAGACCGCGAAGGCCCAGGGAAAATACAAGAAGCAGACTGGCGGCCGCGGGCAGTACGGCGACGTGCATTTCGAGCTTTCGCCGCGCGAAAAAGGCTCCGGCGTGACGTTCGAGGACAAAGTGGTCGGCGGCGTTGTGCCCAAGAACTTCATACCCGCCGCGGAAAAGGGGCTGAGGGAAGCCGCCGCCAAGGGCGTCATAGCGGGATATCCCGCCGTCGACTTCAACTGCGCGATATTCGACGGCTCCTACCACGACGTCGACTCGTCCGAAATGGCGTTCAAGATAGCGGCGTCGATGGCCTTCAAGAAGGCGTTCGCCGAAGCCGCGCCGATTCTCATGGAGCCGATAATGAACGTGGCGGTCACTGTGCCGGAGGATTACGTCGGCGACGTGATGGGCGACTTCAACGGCAGGCGCGGCCGGATAACGGGCGTCGACCCGGACGGCAAGATGCAGGTGGTAAAAGCGCAGTGTCCGCAGGCCGAGACCTTCCGTTACGCGATAATACTCCGCTCGATGACCGGCGGGCGCGGCAGTTTCACCATGGAATTCTCGCACTACGAGGAAGTCCCCGCCGAAACAGCAAAAAAAATAACCGAGGCCGCCGAGCGCGAACGCAAGGAAGAGGAAGACTGAAAACGGCCGGCGGCGCGGGCGTATACCGAAGCCCGCGCCGCGTTTGGGAACGCCTGTGGTATAATTCAAAAAAAATTTACGGGGGCGGTTGTGATGTCTCGATTTGAGTTTGTAAGCTGCCGGTTGGCGATACAGATTTGCACAGGGCATTTCCCTGACGGGCGCGAGCGGCACCGCACGTTCAGCTTGAAGGATGTCAAGCCGGACGCGGACCCCGCCGCGCTGATCGC
>JAIRKI010000023.1 GCA_031260185.1 Synergistaceae bacterium
GCCGTAAATATGCCGTTTGTCGCCTGTTTTGTCCTTGTGGCGGCGAAGAATCTCCAGCCGCCGCAAGTGGTTTTCCACGTCCCGTTCGGAAGGTTTTGATTTTACCTCCACGCCAATGGTGGAATCGCCATTTTCCAGGAGTATATCGAACTCCGCGATTTTCTGTCCGCTGCCCTCGTCCAGGATAATCTTCCGCAACCCGGTCGAGATGTCAGTGAAACGGAATCCGAGAGCGTTGAATTTCTCCGCGATATTGGGCGCGACCAAATGTTCGGCCAGTTCCCCGAACCGATTGCCCAACCGCCCGATCTGCCGGTCGGTTTCTTTCATCTGCCGGTCGGTTTCTTTCATCTGCCGGTCGGTTTCTTTCATCTGCCGGTCGGTTTCCCGCATCTGCTGAGCGGTTTCCTGTATCAGCCGCTCGGTCTCTTTTATCTTCCGGTCGGTTTCCTCGCTGGATTCCCGTATTTTCCGGTCGGTTTCCTCGCTCGATTCCCGCATACGGCGGTCCGATTCCCGGAACATCGCCCATACTTTCTCGAACGTCAAGCCCATTTCAGGTTCGCGCGTTTCTGTTGACGTTGTCATCGCGTCCTGCCTCCCGCTTTGAAAAAGCTATAAAAAATTTTCGACATTATTTTATCACCGTTCCGGGACGAGCGATAATATTACCGGACCTTTCACGCCGCAAGCGACGCAACACAATAAGTACCGCTACGACGGGCGGCAATGTTACCGGGGCTTTCGCCCAACACGCCGGGACTACCGCTTCAGGTTGATGAGTTCCTGCAGAACCTCGTCGGACGTCGTGACTACCCTCGTGCTGGCCTGAAAACCTCTCTGCGCCCTTATCAGGTTGACGAATTCCTCCGACAGGTCGACGTTCGACATCTCCACGGTGTTGCCCCTTATGCTGCCCGCGCCGTTGGTCTGCGGAGCGCCCACCTGCGCCATGCCGGAGTTTATCGTCTCGGCGAAACAGGACTCGCCCGCTTGGGAGAGTCCTTGCGCGTTGGCAAACATGGCAATCGCCACCTGCGCGATCGGGAGATTGCGTCCGTTACTGTACACGCCGGTGATGACTCCGTCCCCGCCGACCGTCCAGTCACTCAAGATGCCCATCTCGTAACCGTCCTGCGCCCTGACCTTGGTCGTTGACGCCGATCCGTAGTTTGTCACGCCGTCGATCGGATCGCTCGTGAGACCCAGGGTTTTCGCGTAATCGCTGCCGAGAAGATCGAGCGTTATCATGTTCGAAGAATATGTCAGCGGTTGTGTGTCACCTACTTTCCCCTCCGCGCCCGCGGTGTTGAAATCCGCCACGACCAGACCGGTCGGGAGGCTGTCGTGCAGCGAGGCGTTGTAGCCCGGATAGTTTTCGTCTATTATCTTTTCGACCACGCTCCATCTGGCGTATTCCGGCGCCGTGGGCGTGTTCGTTCCGTTCGGACTCGGAGTCAATGGGTTCGGCCTGTAAGTATACGTCTTCTTGAGCAGCCCGTCGTCGCCGAACACCATCGTTCCCGCGCCCTGGCCGTACTGCGGCTGAACATTGCCGTCGGAATCAGTGTAGTACGCGTACCAGTCCCATTCGGACTCCGCCCCGGTCGGGGTCTCGGCGGTCGGCTCCGCCGGACGGTCCATCACCTTGCGGAAGGCGACGTTCATTGTGTACGAGTTGCCGCGCGAATCGTAGACGGTGAATTTGTCCTCCCAATCGCTCGACTGTATTATGCTCTGGCCAAACGCGGTTATCGTCGCCTGCGTCGTCGTCGACTCTTCCCTCGGACAAAGCCCGCCGTCATCGTTTATACTCTTCCAAGCGCCGTTCTCGAATGTGAAAACATTCTTGTTGCCGTTGGTGGTATCCATAACTCGGCTTTGGGTAACCCATAGCGGCGGCACAACGTTGTTGAGCACGTATATTTCATTGCCGTCTCTCACCCCGTAAGCCGTATCCTCTTCCATCGAGCCGATATCCGTCCACGATGTCCTGGTGCTGTTAAGCTCGAAAATTCTGCCGTTGGTTGTGTCTATGACTTTTGTCCCCGCGAGAAGAGTGGGGTCAGTGGACGGGGCAGGCAAAGAACTCTGTTGGACAACATTATTCGCATCGTAAGTTACGCCACTAACAACTCTGTCCACTATCGTACGTCCGGTCACCGCCGGACCCGATGTCGTACCGTCAGAGTATATCCTCGAAAATGGCGGATCCTGCGAATCGAATTTATTTTCGCCATAATAAAGAGTCTCCGCTTCGGCGTCTTTCCCATCCTCCCAAGAATTGTTGATATAAGTATATACTTTTTTATCGACGGTAGAGAAATAAGTATCCCCTTCCTCAGCGGGAAGTGTCAATGCTGGAGCAGTCTGGTCTAGACCCGCGGCGTCGCCGACATATTTCACTTCCACTCCCGCGTATGCCGTGTAATCGTGCGGGCGCAACACCTTGTTCACTCCGCCGGGGATGCTGGTCATGTCGGGTATCAGCGACTCGCACCTGCTGTCCAGGTTGCAGCGGAAAGCCGCGAGCGTCGTAGCTTTGGCGGGAACTTTTTCCCCTATGGATATGTTGATGCCCGTGAGATTGAGGCCCTTTTCGCGAACGAGGTTGCCGGTCGCTGGGTCGATCTGGTCATTGTACGCATAGCCCTGTACCATATAGCCGTTGCCCTGCATGACGAGGTTGCCGTTCAGGTCGAGCGAGAAGTTGCCGGCCCTTGTATAGAGCCGCTGGGTTCCGCTGCTCACGACGAAATAGCCGGCGCCGTCTATCGCCATGTCGCTGGGGATGCCGGTGTTCTGGAGGCTGCCCTGAGTGTGCACAGTCTCAATGGAACCGACCGAAACTCCAAGCCCAACCTGGGCCGGGTTGACGCCGCCCGTCGGGATGCTCGGGTCCGGCGCGCTTGAGTTTTTGACGGACTGGTATATCATGTCGCGGAAGTGTATCACATCGCGCTTGAAACCAGCGGTGTTGACGTTCGCGATGTTGTTGCCCGTCACGTCGAGATACGTTTGGTGAGCTTTTACGCTACTGACCGCCGCGTACAGAGAACGAAGCATATTTTTTTACCCCCTGAGAGTTGCAGCAATCCTTTGCCTGATTTTTTATATATTTTCAATTCCGTTTATCGCTTGAGATTTATCAAAGTTTCCAGTATCCGGTCGGACGTGGTGACGGCCTTCGTGTTCGCCTGAAGCCCGCGCTGCGACCGTATCAGGTTCACGAACTCCTCCGACAGCTCGACGTTCGACATTTCGGACGCGAGGCCCTTTATCGTCCCCGCGCCGCCCTCGCCCGGCGTCATGATACGGGCCGCGCCGGAATCGGCGGTCTCCTCGAAACACGTCGCGCCCGCTTCCGACAGCCCCTGCGGATTTATAAACCGCGCGACGGCTACCCGCGATATCTGGCGCGTCTCGCCGTTGGTGTAAAGCCCGTTTATCACTCCCGACGAGTTCACCGACCAGTTGTCGAGGATGCCTTGCGGATAGCCGTCCTGCCCCTTCATCTTTGTGGTGGACGACGAGCCGTAACTCGTCACGGCGTCGATAAGTCCGCCCGGCGGCAACCCCGCGGCCGCGGCGTAATCATTGCCGAGAAAATCGAGATTTATCGGCGCGCCGGAACCCGCGCCCACCAAGCCTGTCGGGTTTCCGTTATTTCCCGCCGCTATGTTGTTTTCCACAACGCTCCATCCCGAGGGGTTGAACGTGTAAGTACGCCTCAACAGGCCGTCGTCGCCGAAAACCAGCGTTCCCGCGCCCTCTCCGTAATCCGGCGCGTCGGCGTAATAAGCGTACCAATCCCACTCGGTCTCCGCGGACGCAGGAGGATTCGCTGTGGGGTCAGCGGGTTTGTCGAGCGCTTTTCTGAAAACCACGTTCATGATGCGCGGCTCGCCGTCCTCGTCGTAAACCGTGAAGCTGTCAGCCCAGTCGGACGAGGAGAGCATATCCGACCCGAAAGCGTCGATGACGTCTTGGCTTGAGACCGACGACGCGCTCGCGGAAACGTCCGCCGAGCCCGTGTACACGAAAGGACGCGCGGCGTCCAGGGAAGCGTCCGGGTCGGTGACGCGCGCTTCGCCGCGGCTGTCGAGATTGCACCTGAAAGCGGCCACGGCGGTCGCGCGCGCGTTCATTACGTCGCCCGCCGGGATGACTATGCCCGACAGAGAATTTTCCTCGGACGCGCCGTTGAATTTGAACCCCTGCACGAAATAGCCGCCGCCTTGCGTCACGAGATTGCCGTCCACGTCGAGGGCGAAATCCCCGGCCCTCGTGTAGAGTTGGTTTCCTCTGTCGTTCACCACGAAAAAGCCGTCGCCGATGATCGCCATGTCGCTCGACATATCGGTGTTCTGGATGCTGCCCTGCGTGAAGCACGGGCTTATCGACGCGAGGCGCGCGCCGAGCCCGGCCTGCGCGGGGCCGAGGCCTCCGGGCGGGGAAACGGGCGCGGCGGCGTTCCTCACCGTCTGGGATATGATGTCGGCGAACTGAACGGCGTCGCGCTTATAGCCGACGGTATTGACGTTGGCTATATTGTGTCCGGTGACGTCCAGATAAGTCTGATGAATTTTAACGCCGCTCGTGGCCGTATATAACGATCTCTGCATGATACGCCGCTCCTCCGGTGCCTCCGCCGCTCACTCCGGTTCCGGTTCCGCCGGCTGCGACTGTAACATATAACCGATCTGTTCGACGTACTTGTAAGGGACATACGTGTTGTCGGTGAGGACGAGATTGACCTCGCCGTTCACTATGTCGAGGAACGCCACCTGTCCCGTCTGAAGCATGCCGTCATCGTCGGTGAAGCCCACTATGGAACCGATCAGCGACATGGCGGACGCGGCCGTGTTCGCGTTCTGGCTCGCTATCAGCGTCTCCAGGTTTTTGTTCATGTTCATCTGCTGTTCGAGGCCGGAATACGTGGCGAGCTGAGAGACGAATTCGGTATCCTGCATCGGGTTCGTGGGATCCTGATGCGTGAGCTGCGCCACCAATAATTTGAGAAAGTCCTCCTTGTCGAGGGAACTGTCGCCCGTCGTCTTTTTCGCGCTGTCCTCATAATTGACCCAATTGCCCGTCACGCCGTTTAGCGAAGCCATTTCGTCAAAACTCCCTTCGTCTTGTCCCGTATGTTCGTTTTCGCCCTCAGGCGACCCAATGAAGCAGGCCCTTTTCCAGATCGAGGCGCAGAACTCTCGTTTCGTCCCCGATATCCTCGCCGAGACCGGCCTCACCCGGGCGGGCCGAACGCCGTCCCTTTTTGGACGCGGCGGCGTTGCCGCGGTTTCTGTCGCCCTCGTTATTCCTAATATCGACAGTCACGCCCGAAACATGAATACCCTGGGCATGAAGAGATTCTTTCAGGGAGTCGAGCTGCTTTTGGACCATTTGCCTCAGTTCCTCGTTGTCCACTCTGAAATTGGCCTCGACGCCGCTCTCCGACGAGAGCAGCGAGATATCCACGCGGCCCAGCGCGGGGGGTTCCACCACGACGCGGGCCTCCGCGGCGTCGCCGCGCGTCATGATGGTCATCACGGAGCGCAGGCCCTCGCCGAATTTATCGGCCGAGGTCAGAGTATAAACGACCGGGGCCTGAGAAACCGGCCGTATCTCCGCCCTGATTTGCCCGTCGAAAGTGCCGGCGGAAGGAGTTTGCGGCCCGGCGGCGCGTTCCGCGGAAGCCTGGGAAGATTTCTCCGTTGACGATCTTTCCGGGAAGGATTTGCCTGCGTCAGCGTCGGAAAATTTTTTCGCGTCGGCTTCCGTCTCGGCGTTTGTTTCGGCGGGCGTCGCGAGCGTACCCTTTTCCGTCCGCGCGGGACGTTCGGAAGTTGCTTCCGATAATTTTTTCGCGTCGGCTTCCGTCTCGGCGTTTGTTTCGGCGGGCGTCGCGAGGGCGTCCCCTTCGGCGGAGGATCGCGTTTTATTTTCGCCGGAATCGGGCGCGGGCGTCTCCAGCGGCGCTTCCGCGTCTTCCGGCGCGGTGCCGTCCGATTCGGCGTCTTCGGCTTTGTCCTTGTCCGCGGGGAGTTTGTCGGATTTATCGGTGACGGTTCCTTTCATCAATGCTTCCAGAAAAACATCGGGGTCGAAGCGGGAGGGGGGGGGCGCGTCCTGTCCGCCGTCGTCCGGCGTCTTTTCAAGCTCCGCGGGACGCGCGTCCGCCGGTTCGTCGAGATTCGCGGCCCGCGCGAAATTCACGCGCGTTTTCGGCTCCCCCGGAACCGCCCGGGACGTTGTTTGCTGCTTCGTTTCCCGCATACCCCGCAGGATATTTTTGAACTCGGCGTTCCTCTCCGCGAAAACCATCGCGTTCTTTGCCGGCGCGCAAACCTGCGCCAAATCATTTGCCGGCGGCGCCATCTGAACAGCCATACCGAATCTCTCCAATCATAACGGCGGTAAAACAGCCGCGAATAAACGGTTTTTATCTCGGCGTTTTCCGTCTCTGAAAATCAGTGAGCTGTTCCGTCAGCCTCGCCGCTTTGTCGGCATTCATGCGCGAAAGCAATGTGCCTCTCGTCTCCAGCGGCATACCGTCCAATATCGACACCGCCAGTTGGTCGCTCAATTTTTCCAATATAGCGGCGGCGTTCTTCGGCGACATGCCCTGAAACGTATTCACTATCTCGCCCATGTCGTCCGCGTTCGGAGCGCCGCTCCGGGAACCGGCGGCGTCCGCGCCCCGCTCTTCCATATCTTTGCTGAGAGCGTCCAGGCGGTCGGCGAGTTCCTGCCGTTCGTCCTCGATGGTCTTCTCCTTCGCGGAGAGATCGTCCGAGAGCGTGTTCAAATTATTTTCGCGCTCGTCCATGGAGCGGACCGCGTCGGATATGCGCGCCTCCCATTCCCGAAGCTCCATGGCTCTTCGCTCGTCGGCCGTCATCGCGTAAATGGAGGGTATATCAAGCAGTCTGGATATCTCCTCCCCCGCGTACGGAATTCTCGGAACGACGGGATAAACATACGGCCTCAGATCCACCGCGCCGCTTGCCTGCAACCCCGCCGCGATCCCGGAGGCAAGCAACAACAGGATCATAAAAAACCCGAAACCCTTTCGCTTTTTCTTCTTTTTCGCGCCGGCCTTTCCCCCTTCGGACTCCGCGGATTTTTCCCCTGTATCTTTTTCCCGCGCTTCGGCCATGGCCATATTTAATCGCCTCCGGAATATTTTCGGTAAAGCGCCAGCACATTCTTAACGTAACGCTGTGTTTCGGGAAAAGGGGGAACGCCGCCGTAGGAGTCCACCCTGCTCGGCCCAGCGTTATACGCCGCCAGCGTCTTGACATTGTCTCCATTATATTTATCGGTCAGTTGGGAGAGATATTTAATACCCCCCTCGAGATTTCTTTCGGGGTCCATTGGATCCACTCCCAATCCTTTCGCGGTGCCGGGCATCAACTGCATGAGGCCGATCGCGCCGGCGCGCGAGACCGCGTTCGGGTTGCCGCCGCTCTCCATGCGCATCACGGCCCGCGCGAGGTCGGGGTCGACTTCGTACCGTTCGCAAAACTCACGCAGTTTATCCTCCCAAACGCTCATGCGCTCCGGCAGGTCCGACGGCATTGAAACAGAGCCGTCATCGCCGCGCCCGTACGGGTCGTCGAGCGCTTCCTCGAGCACTTTTTCGAAACGCGCCGCCGGCTTCGTGTCCCCCGGCGGCGGCGGCGCGGGGTAAATCTTCGCCTCTATCTCCCTGATGCGTCCCAATACCTTTGTGATTCCCGCTATGGATGTCCTCACGCTGACGCGCCTCCTCCCGCGTCCCGCTTGAACCGCATGGACACGATATCGTCAAGGTTTTTCTGTTCGGCGTCCAGCGCCGCTTTGTCCGCTTTTTCCTCGAGCCTGCCGACGTAGCGCGCCATGAGCCGCACGTTCTGATGGCGCGTGAGAAGTTCCGCTTTGGTCTCCTCTATTTTGTCGCGGCATGTTTCGAGTTCGTTCCTGTCGTCCGCCAGCCTTCGCTCCATCATGTCGATGCTCTGGCGCGCGAACCACAGTTCCCGCGGCGACACCGCCCCGCCGGACGGGGCGCAAAAACTCGCCACGGCGTCGTCGCGCATGTTTTCAGCCTCGTTTATCCTGCCCAGTATCGCGCCTTCCTCGGCCATCCGCTCCGCCAGCTCCGACCTCGCTATGTCGCGCTCCACCGTGCGGACGTGAAGAACCTTCTTGAAACGAACGACTTCCTTATTGCCCACGGTCATTCTCCTTCGTTTGCGCAACTCGCGGGGTTTCCCTTGACGATGGGGAGACCCGATGGTACAATGACTTCAAGCGTAACTGGCGGATCACTCCAATCAATTTGAGAATTAACTCGATCAATCGGATGACCGCGCCGGCCGGAGGAGCAAGGCGGTTCACATTGGCGAGGGTGCCTTGTTCCTCTTTGCTTTCTGAGGTCCGGCAATTTTCGGGACGTTTTTGTTCGTCCATCTAAATCACCCCCTCTCCGGAGGAATAAGGCCCTCACGCGACTCCTGCCGACGCCGCAGGCCCCATCGAAAAATATTATATCAGATTTTTGTGATTCAACGGGATGTATGGACACGCGGCGGGCGAACGCCGGCGCATCGCGAACAATTTAAACGTGAAATTTGTAAGAACCCGTCTAATTCCATTTCTAAATCATTATGTATATAATATTCCCAAAGAACGCCGGGAGGGGATATTATGGCTCGAAAAGCGAGCGGGCTGACCGTGTTGGAAATAGCGAAAAACTTTATGGCAAAAGCGGTAACCGCCAAT
>JAIRKI010000024.1 GCA_031260185.1 Synergistaceae bacterium
CTTGGCAAATCCTCAATTCATTGGCGGTTACCGCTTTTGCCATAAAGTTTTTCGCTATTTCCAACACGGTCAGCCCGCTCGCTTTTCGAGCCATAATATCCCCTCCTGGCGTTCTTTGGGAATATTATATACATAATGATTTAGAAATGGAATTATACCAACAGGTGTTCATAGAAATTTGAGGCTAAATGGCGTGTGGTACTGAATGTACAGAAGAAAGACTTTGGCTGTTACGGAAAATATTATGCGAATCTGATTTCGAGGTTTTTGCCGCCGTTATAGACAGTTAGCGGGAAGTACGATATACTGCAGGACACCTGTTGGTATAACAGGTGTCCTGGATAATCTCAATGTATTTTTTCAAACATAGGGGCGAGAGTATCGCCGACAAACCCTATCCAAAACCACGGGGCTTCGCCCCATACCCTGCAAGGGGACAGTCTCCTTGACCCCTTATTATAGCGGTTTAGTATAACGTATACTATATATATCGCTCCGTAAATAGCCTATTTTCAGCTGCCTGCAGAATGCTGCATAGTATAGATTATATGAAACCGCTATAATTTTTTTATTTTTACCCTGCGGGTGAAAATAAAAAAATTTTGAGAGGGTCCAGGGAGCTGGCTCCCTGGCGGGTGCGGGCAGAGTCCGCAGGTTTTTGCCTGTGGATTCGGGCCGCTGCGTCTTATCACTTGGAAACGGCCAATTCCGTCATCGGAAACGATATCGCGTCTATTCTGTCTATCAAAAGCGAATTCGCGGGTTTGCCGGGGATCTCCTCGCCGAGGCGCAATCCTGTCACGACGGCGCGTCCCACCACGGCCCTGCCGCCGGTCACGATGACGCCCCATGTGTTGTGAAAAACCGCGGGTTCACCGTCGTACAGACCGAGGTAAAGCATTATGTGCCCTGGCATGTGAATCAGCGTGGCGAAGGGCACGCCCTCTCTGACTATAATCTCGTTTCGTTCTTTGACGGACGACGCCTTCAGCGAAATCCGCGAGCCCGCGAGGGACTGGTCGCCCGAGTTGCGCGGTAGCCATATCCCGAACGTCGAAAAATAATCCCTCGTCATCGCCGAACAATCCCTCAAGCCAGACTTGCCGCCCCAACCGTAAGGCTCGCCCATCATCGCGTCGATGGCTCTCGCCGCGTTTTTGGGGGTGAAACGCACGGGAAACGGTTCCGCCGCCCCTTCTTCCGGCGTCCTGCGGACGGCGTCGGCAAAACCGCTCTTGCCCCTGACCGGTATCAGCAGCGCTCCATTCTCCGAAGGGAACACGGTTCCCAGCTTGAACGCCGCGGCGGTTTTTTCGTCAGCGTCCTTCATTTCAACGTTGTCCTTCACCAAAACCGATTTTTCCGCCGAAACGTATATGTCGATGAAGTCCCTGCCGGCCGGGGCAACCGCGGCTACTTTCACCCATCCAACGGCGGTTCCCGTCGCCGCGAAAAACCAGTTCGAGTCGGCGGAGGCATTGAATATGGCGAGCGGTTCGCCCGGCCTCATCGTGGAGACTTGCAGCGCATCGAGTTTGAGATGACCGCCGGAACCGAGCGCGGCCGTCTTTGAATTGTAGAGAGGCTGTCCGTAAGGGAAAACTCTGATATCCGCCGCGCTGATGGCGACTCCCGGCCTCATGGCGGCAGACGGGTTGACGGCGCCGTTCTTGACAATCGCGTCCAGCGATTTTTTTGGGAAAACGCCGCCGCCCGGCGCGTAAAACCGTTTTTTCGCGAGGGACGCGTAATACTCCGGAAGCCGATCGAAGGTAAGGTCGAGAAACGACAGCGGCCCGCCGTCCCGCGCTTCGCCGTTCCAAGGCGCGAAATGACGCCGCAGATATTCCTCGGCGCGGACGGCCTGGTTTACGCAATCGACGATCGCCGCGTCCGGCTCCGGAGGCAGATAAGCCGCGCCGCTCTGCGGGAAACGTTCGATATCCCTGAATTCCCGCGCCGCCGCCGCGGCGCGAGGCCCGCACCAAAACGCGAACGCGACGGCCGCGACACAAAAGAGACATCCCGATTTGATCATACACCTCAGCATACCGCCGACCTCAGTCTGTACCCGAGATGAGTGTACCTCAGCCTCGTCTTGTCGTTTTTGACGGCCATCGCGAGCGCTTTTTTCATGCCGACCAGGACGACGAGTTCTCTCGCCCTCGTGATGCCGGTGTAAAGAAGATTTCTCTGGAGAAGAAAATAATGCTGCGTGTGGATTGGCATGATGACGGCCGGATATTCGGAGCCCTGCGATTTATGTATGGAGACCGCGTAAGCGTGTATGAGTTCGCCCATCGACTCGGCCTCGTAAACGGCCTCTACGTCGTCGAATTTGACGGCGACGAGGCGCGCGGCTGGATCGATGGTCTTTATGACGCCGATGTCGCCGTTGTACACTTCTTTCTCGTAGTTGTTCGCTATTTGCATCACCTTGTCGCCCGTCTTGAACTCCCGTTTTCCGACGGCGAGGGTGTTGCCGGGACCGGAGTTGAGTTCGCCGCGGATGGCCGCGTTCAGGTTCGACGCGCCCAGTATTCCGTCGTGCATCGGCGTCAGCACCTGCACGTCCTCCACCGGGTCGAGACCGAAGCGTTTGGGTATGCGGTCCTTCACAAGCGACAAAATTATTTCAAGGCATTTAGACGGGTCATCCTGCTCGATGATGTAAAAATCCCTGAGTTTGGAGCCCCCCTCGTCCAGGGGGGGCAATCCCGAGTTCACGCGGTGGGCGTTCACGATGATGCCGCTTTCGCGCGCCTGACGGAATATGACGTTCAGCTCCGCCACAGGTATGACGCCCGACGACAAAAATTCCCTCAGTACGCTGCCCGGCCCGACTGACGGAAGCTGACGCACGTCGCCGACCATTATGAGATGAGTCTCGGGACGCAGAGCGCAGAGCGTCCTGTACATTATGTGAATGTCGATCATGGATGCCTCGTCAAGTATCAGCATGCCGCAACCGAGAGGCGCGCTCTCGTCGCGCCCGAACCTGAAACCGTCGGATTCGAGCAAACGATGGATGGTGAGCGCGTTCATGCCCGTCGCCTCGGACATTTTTTTCGCCGCCCGCCCGGTGGGCGCGGCGAGGTTTATTTTGACGCCGCGCTCTCTCAGTATCGTTATTATCGCCTTCAATATGGTGGTCTTGCCCGTTCCGGGGCCGCCGGTGATTATCATCACTTTGGAGTTCAGCGCGAGTCTCACCGCCTCGCGCTGGTTTCGCGCCAGTTTTATTCCCATTAGGCGCTCGGTGTCAGCTATGGCGGCGTCGGAGTCGATGCCGGCGAAACCGCCGATTATGTCGTCCTCGGAGCGGGATTTCAGCATACGCGCCGTCATTTGCGCGGATTTGCTCTCGAAGACGTAATACATGGGAAGATATATCGACTCGACGGCTTCGGCCTCGTCCCCGCCCGTTCCGTCCGCGACCGTCTCCCCGACCAGCGCCGTCGCCTCCAGAGCCCTTCCGATGGAGGCGTCGGCGGCCTCGGGCGAAATGTCCAGCAGTTTCGCCGCGTGTTTCGCGAGCGCGTCCCTCGGCACGCAGACGTGCCCTTCCTCGGTGAGCGTGCCAAGGGCGTACCTCATGCCGGCGTCGGTTCTCATCGCCGAGTCGCGCGGCACTCCCAAATTTGCCGCGAATTTATCGGCGGTGAGAAAACCGATGCCGAACACGTCGTCGGCGAGCCTGTACGGGTTTTCCTTCAACACAGCGACGGCTTCGTCCCCGTATTCTCTGTAAATTTTCGCGGCGAAACCGGGGCCTATGCCGTTGCTCTTGAGAAAATACATGACCGCGCTCACGGCCCGCTGAGACGTCCATGATTTTTTGATGGAATCGAGCGTCTTCGGCCCGATGCCCTTCACTTCGAGCAGCTTGCCGGGATCGTTGTCGAGGATGTCGAGCGATGATTCGCCGAATTTGGCGATTATCCTGTTCGCGGTGTCGGGGCCGATGCCCTTTATCAGGCCGGACGAGAGATATTGTCTTATGCCGTCGGCCGTGGAGGGCAATATCGGGCGGCATTCGGAAAACTGAAACTGGACGCCGAACTTCGGATGCACGGCCCAGCGCCCGACGAACTCGAGTTCCTCGCCCGGCACGTGTTTGAAAGTAACTCCTACGACGGGGACGAGTTCCGGCTCCCCATCGGCGCGAACCTTGAAGACGGAGTAGCCGCTGTCCTCGTTGACGTAAGTGACCCTTTCGAGCAGACCGCGGAGGATTTCCTCCTCCGCGAGTTCTTCATGGAAATTCACTACAGAAAACGCTCCACGTATGCCCCCCCGTTGTCCATGAAAACGGGATTGAACGGCACGGGTTTGCGCCCGAAGCATATATCCATCTGTTCGTAGAATGAGACGAGGTTCAGGTTGACGTAGCGCTGCTTGATCGCCTCTTTCGTGGGCATGTAGCGGATCTCGCCGTCCGTCACGCCGTATATGGTGACGCCGGTTATGCCGTTCATGAGAAGTATTACCGCCCCTCCGCCTATTTCCTTGCCGAAACTGACGTCGTAAGCGGCCGTCGAGCCCGACCTCACCAGATGTCCGGGTGTGACCTCGCGAATTTCGGGTGTCTCGAGAACCCCTTCGACGAACATCCCCGACTCGACCATGAAGTTATGTATCTCCGGGTCGGCCTTCATTCGGGTTTCAAGCGCGTGGCGCACGTATTTCGCCGCCCCTTCGAGTTTTATGTGGCCGAACGAGTCCTTGGCGCCGCTCTCCGTGAAGAGTTCGCCTTTCTCGTTTCTGATTCCCTCGGCCACCACTATGCTGTACATGCCGCTGAACACGTCGCTGTTCAGGATGCGCCTCGTATAAACCCTCTTCATATGACGGTACACCTCGTCGAAGTCGACCGGTATTTCGGGAATCAGTATGCAGTCGGTGTCGGCCGCTATGCCGCCGCGAAAGGCCGTGTGCCCCGCGTAGCGCCCGAACACTTCCACCACCATCACGCGGTTGTGGGTCTGACCCGTCGTCTTGATGTCCTCAACGATGTGGGCTATCTTGCTGACCGCGGAGTCGCCGCCGACGGAATAGGTCTGCAGGTCGAGGTCCATGGTCTTGGGGGCGTGAACGCAGGAGATGCCGTTCTCTCCGAGGTCGACCACGACGCTTCCCGTGTCGTCTCCGCCGGATATCACGAGTCCGTCGACGCCGAATTTTTCGAGTCCCTTCGAGATGCGCTTGTATTTATCGGGATCGGCTATCTTCGAAATTTTCACCCTGGAGTGCCCCGCCTCGGAACCGGCAAACGATGAGTTGACGTGATCCACCCGCTCCTCGTCGAGTTTCGTCAGATGCTCGATCTCGACCAGATTGTAAAGTCCGGCGTATCCGTTAGGTATGATGTACGCTCCTATGCCGTTCGCTATCGCGATACGGGCCGCCCCTCTGACCACCGCGTTCAGCCCGCCGCAGTCGCCTCCTGAAGTGATGATTCCGATGTTCCTTATTTTTTTGTTCATGCCTTTTCTCTCCTCCGTTTGAAGAAATAGTATATTTATATTGTCAAACAGAAAAGATTATATATCATAACCGGTGGGGATAAGCCTCCCGGCGGAGGGTTGATCTATTGAACACGATTAAATTCAGATTGGTTTGTTGTTTATGTTGAAAGAACAAGCATTGACTGGAGTGAAGTCTATAGACTTATTTCAGCGAGAAAGGCTACGCGGAAGGAGAGACAAAAGTATGAGGACGAATTATTGGGAAATGCCGAAAAGCAGGGACGAAGCCATACAAATGAAGCCATACAAATAATCATGTCCATTAAGGACGAAGACATTGACATCTCGGACATGCCGGAATTTGCCGGCGTCGATCCGTCATTGTGGAAAAGGCGCGATAAACGTTTAGCGGAACGTAAAAAACAAGCGGTTTGACATTCGCGGCCGGATGATGACAATCCACTCGATCCGCCGGCCGGCTTTGGTTAGGAGCTGT
Organism: Synergistaceae bacterium; assembly: GCA_031260185.1. Lineage (GTDB taxonomy): Bacteria > Synergistota > Synergistia > Synergistales > Synergistaceae > JAIRKI01. The sequence goes on from JAIRKI010000024.1 coordinate 5,965, forward strand.
TTTCATGCGGGACAAAATTTCCGTCGTGACGCGAGGCGCGGCCATAGCGGCGCTTTACGCGGCTTTGACGCTGATATTCAGCCCGATATCATACGGCCCTTATCAGGTGC
>JAIRKI010000124.1 GCA_031260185.1 Synergistaceae bacterium
TTTGGAGGATCACTTGGTCGATGAGCTTTTTAAACTTGAAAACTCTCCGGAGATTACACGCTCCATTACCTCATGGCCTTGGATAATTAATGCCTTGTTGATTTAGAAATGGAATAAGAGCATCGGGCCTATGGGTGCCCGAACCCGGCAAGGATTAAGCTCCCTGCACACTCTTCAAAATTTTTCTTTCACCCATTGGGTGAAAGAAAAATTTATAAAAGGGGTCCGGGGAACCGGTTCCCCGACGGAGTTTGAGGCGGAACCTCGATGTTCTGCCCGCGGATTTAGGAAAAAGCCCGTCCGATCTGTCTGTTTCACCCAACTTGTCCCTCGTACAGCCTGATCAACGCGGAGGCGGCTTCCGCGGCCGAGAGGGCGCCGCCGGTCACGCGGGTTTCAAACGACGGGCGCTCTCTCGCCACCGCCTCGTGGTTGTAGAATTTCTGTTTTATGTAGTCCTCGACCATCGTGTAAACCCACGACAGCGTCTGCTGTCTGCGGCGCTCGGCGAATACTCCGGAGGTTTTTACGGTTTGCGTGAAACTCTCGATCACGTTCCACATTTCGTCAATGCCGACTCCGGTCGCGGCGGAGCAGATGTGGGCTTTTGTCTCCCAGCCATCGGTGGCCGGGCGCAGGAAATGCAGTATTCTGTCGTATTCGGCTCGCGTGGCGGCCGCTTTGAGCGCGTTGCCGCCGTCGGCTTTGTTTATCAATACGGCGTCGGCAAGCTCCATGACGCCTTTTTTAATCCCTTGCAGCTCGTCGCCAGCGCCGGTTATGACTATCAGCAGGAAAAAATCGACCATCGAGCGTACCGCCGCCTCGCTCTGACCGACGCCGACCGTTTCGACGAGAATCACGTCGTAACCCGCCGCCTCGCAGAGTATCATGGTCTCCCTGCTCTTTCTGGTGACGCCGCCCAGCGTGCCTCCCGACGGGGAAGGCCTGATGAACGCGTTTCGGTGACGCGAGAGGCGCTCCATCCTGGTCTTGTCGCCCAGGATGCTGCCTTTGGTCACGCTGCTGCTGGGGTCGACGGCAAGCACCGCCACCTTGCGTCCCCCTTCGCAGAGGCGGTATCCAAGCGTGTCGATGAACGTGCTCTTGCCCGCGCCGGGGACGCCCGTGATGCCCACCCTCGTGGATTTTCCGGCGTGGGGGAGAAGTTCCTTCACCACGCGCGACGATGTTTCCGCGTGAACGGGCGAATTGCTCTCCACCAGCGTTATCGCGCGCGATAGTATCGTCCTGTCGCCGGAGAGCACGCCGGACACGTAGTCGGCCGCGGCGAGTTCCCTGCGTCTTGAAGCCGGACGCTCCTCGCGCGGCGCGGACGTTTCGTCCGCGCCGACTCCGTTCATCACCCGCGATGCGAATTCGGCGCCGCCGTCCTCGGGCGTCCATTCGGGGCGTTTCGCGCCACGGATGATGTCCGCCTGGCTATCCGAAGACACGCCGGTTGAGTTCCGCCATCACTTTTTTCGCCGCGACGGGGATCACGGTACCGGGGCCGAATATCGCGACCGCGCCGGCATTGTAAAGGAAATCGTAATCCTGCGCCGGTATCACGCCGCCTATCACCACGATTATGTCCTCGCGGCCCAATTTTTTCAGCTCATCCACCAACCGCGGGAGAAGCGTCTTGTGACCGGCGGCGAGCGAACTCATGCCTATCACGTGCGCGTCGTTGTCAACAGCGTCGCGCGCGGCTTCCTCCGGCGTCTGGAAGAGGGGACCCATGTCCACGTCGTAGCCCATGTCGGCGAAAGCTGTCGCTATCACCTTTGCGCCCCTGTCGTGGCCGTCCTGACCCATCTTCGCCACCATGATCCTGGGCCGGCGGCCCTCTTTTTTCTCGAACTCGTCGGTCAGGGCGCGGACTTCGTTTATCACGTCCTCGTCCGTAAATTCGCCGCTGTAAACGCCTGATATCGATCTGACCATGGCCTTGTGCCTCCCGCATACTTTTTCGATCGCGTCGGATATCTCGCCCAACGACGCCCGCGCCCTCGCGGCATCGACCGCAAATTCCATAATGTTCCCATCACCGGTTGCCATGGAGTTTGTGATGGCGTCGAGCGCGCGGTTTACTTTTTCCTGATCTCGGTTCGCGCGCAGTTTCGCTAGGCGCGCCAACTGGGCTTGAAGCACCGCCGTGTTGTCGACCTCCAGTATCTCGATCGGGTCCTCTTTTTCGAGACGGAAGCAGTTGACGCCGACGATTTTTTCCTTTTTGGAGTCGATTCGGGCCTGCATACGGGCGGCCGCTTCCTCTATCCTCATCTTGGGCAGGCCGGTGTCGATGGCGGCCGCCATGCCGCCCAGAGATTCCACTTCCTGGATGTGGGCCCGGCCGCGTTCGAGCAGTTCCGCCGTGAGATATTCCACGTAATACGAACCGCCCCACGGGTCTATCACCTTGCAGACCTCGGTCTCGTCCTGTATGTAGAGCTGCGTGTTGCGGGCTATGCGGGCCGAAAAATCGGTCGGCAGCGCTATGGCCTCGTCGAGCGCGTTGGTGTGGAGCGACTGGGTGTGTCCAAGCGCCGCCCCCATCGCCTCGATGCACGTTCTTTCAACGTTGTTGAACGGATCCTGTTCGGTGAGGCTCCATCCCGACGTTTGGCTGTGCGTGCGAAGTGCCATGGACTTGGGATTTTTCGGGTCGAACGATTTTACTATCTTCGCCCACAGCAGGCGCGCGGCGCGCATCTTCGCCACTTCCATGAAGTAGTTCTTGCCGATTCCCCAGAAGAACGAGAGGCGCGGCGCGAAGTTGTCGATCGCGAGTCCGGCTTTCACCCCCGTGCGCAGGTACTCCAGCCCGTCGGCCAGCGTGTAGGCCATCTCTATGTCGGCTGTCGCGCCCGCCTCCTGGATGTGATAGCCCGAAATGCTGATGCTGTTGAACTTGGGCATGTACTTCGACGTGTAGGTAAAAATGTCGCCTATTATCCTCATCGAGGCCGCCGGCGGGTATATGTAGGTGTTGCGGACCATGAACTCCTTGAGTATATCGTTCTGTATCGTTCCGTTCAGCACGGATTTGTCGACGCCCTGCTCCTCGGCCGCCAGGATGTAGAAGGCCATGATCGGGAGCACCGCCCCGTTCATCGTCATCGACACCGACATCCGGTCGAGCGGGATGCCCGAGAACAGTATCTCCATGTCGAGGATGGAATCGACCGCGACGCCCGCCTTGCCGACGTCGCCCACGACGCGCGGGTGGTCGGAATCATAGCCCCTGTGCGTGGCGAGGTCGAACGCTATCGAAAGCCCCTTCTGGCCGGCAGCGAGGTTTCTGCGGTAGAACGCGTTGCTCTCCTCGGCCGTCGAGAATCCGGCGTACTGCCGCACCGTCCACGGGCGCGTCACGTACATAGTCGGGTAAGGCCCCCTCAGAAAGGGAGGCAGCCCCGGCATGTACTTGAGATGCGCCATATTTTCGCAGTCTTTTTCGGTGTAGACCGGTTTGACGTCTATCTGCTCCATGGTAAGTTCGGTCGCTTCACGAACGGTCTGTCCCGCCTCGGAGGCGAAGGCGCTCTCCCAGAGTTTTTCGCGTTCCGCGAACGGCGCCTCGGCGCGTGTTTTTTTGATATCTATTTTGGTGAAATCGGGGTGGGATTTTTTTTGCCCGTTCATACCGTCATCCCCTTTCCATGCTGGATTTCGGTCAAGACCGCGAGGCAGTTCGAGCGGACGCTGATGAAGCCGTCGACGCCCGCGTCGACGTATAATTGCTTGAATTCCTCCGCAGGCGCGCCGGCCAGAAACACCTTCATCGAAGGTACTTTGGCCTTTATCGCGCGGACGAGCGGCGGCACGATCTCCGGATAGGACGCGTCGGTGGAGCATATCACCGCGATATCGGCCCCGCTCGCGGCGGTGGCGGCCGCGCACTCGTCCGCGGCGGAAAATCCGGCGTTCCCGAGGACGTCAAACCCCGCCACTTCCATGAATCCAGTGATGAAGTCGGCGCGCGCCTTGTGCTGCGGCAGCGGGCCCATGTTGGCGAGGAAAATCCGAACGCCCGCGCCGTGTTCGGCTTTATACGCTTCCGTGCGGCGGCGCAGTTCCTCGAACTGCTCGGTCCAGCGGCGGGGAAGTATTGGCGTTATCTCGGTATTCTCCGGCGTTTTCGCCTTCTTGTGTTCTTTTCCGGCTGGAGTGAGGCGGGCTTCGCCGAGATTGGGATACATGTTGACGCCGACGGCCCTGTCGGAGCGCGACGACAATTTTTTGAAGCGTTCCTTGAGCGTCTCGCCCACTGACGCCTGTATATAGCCGCTCCTGACGGCGGCCAGCATCCCGCCTTTGGACTGCACCTCGCGGATTATCTCCCAAATTTTCGCGGAAAGCTTTTCGGTGAGCGACTCCACGTACCATGAGCCGCCCGCCGGGTCGATGGGGCGCGTAAGGTGGAATTCCTCGCGGAGCATTATCGCCGCGTTGCGCGCGACCCTGCGCGAGAATTCGTCCGCCGGGCGCGCGGCCTCGTCGAAGGGGCCGACGGTGAGCCCGTCGAGCCCGCCCGCCACGCCCGAGAACGCCTCCGTGGAGTTGCGGAGCAGGTTCACGTATGGGTCGTATACAGTTTTGGTGAACCGCGACGTGCGGCCGAAGATATTCACCCGCCCGCTCTCCGCGTCGGCCGAAAATTCTTCCGCTATGCGCGCCCACACAACGCGGGCCGCCCTGATCTTCGCGATCTCCATGAAGAAATTGGAGCCCAGCTCGAATTCAAACCTGACGGCGTTCGCGAAGTCGTCGATGTCGACGCCGCGTTCCTGAAGGGCCGATATCAGCTCTATCGCGTTTGCCATGACATACGCCGTTTCCTGCGCCGCGTTCGCGCCACCCTCGTGATACACGGCGCCGCGCAGCAACACCGTGCGCAATTTGCCGGCCGCGCGCGCGCTTTTTATTGTGTCAGCCATCTCATCCATAAGCACGGCGAAATCCTTCGGCAGATTTCCGGTCTCCAGATACGCGCCTATCGGATCGGAGCCGATACAGCCCGACATGTCCGCCGTCGCGCCCGATTCTTTCGCCGCGCCCAGGAAATGCTTAATCGCGTCCACCGACGCGCCCGCGTACACGTGGAAGGGATATTTTTTGACGTCCAGCCCGCCGATGATCGTCCTGGCGTCCTCAGCGGACGATACCGGCGTTCCGCCTTTGCCCGCGCGGAACGTTATCGCCGTAGCGCCGTGTTCCAGTTCGTGCCGCAGCAGCGAAGCCGTTTCGGCCGCCGATTCAGAAGTGACGTCCTGCGCGACCTCGAACGGCGCGCCCAGATATCCACTCGCGTTCGCGCCTCGCAACATGAGCGCTTCGCCGGGAAGCGAGTATCCCACACCCAAGGCCTCGCGCATCTCACGCGTGTACAGCGGTTCGAGCGTTATTCCCTCATAAGTTTCGGTGTACATGCTCTTTTCAAACGAAGCGTCCTTCAGCGTCTTGACAGCGGCGGCCTTCCACTGCTCATAAGTCGTTTCCGCGAATTCGCCGAAATCCGCCTCGAGAGTTGCGAAATTCGAAGCCGTCGCCCCGGACGCGCGGCGCCGCTCGTCTTCCATCGACCCCTCACCTCCGAAAAATTCGCGGTCAAAAACCGCGCCGATTTACCTGTGATTACAGTATCCGAGAAATTTAACGGTTAAAGAGTGAAAACCAATAAAAATTTGGGTCGCGGGCGCAGTCCGTATATATCGGTCACCGCTCTCCGATTTTTTATTTTTTCTCCGCGGAGGCGACGCCGGATTTCTGTTTAAAAAATGTCTTGAACCATTTCGACACCTCGCGCGGCAGTATGCGGTAACCTTTGCGCTCCTTGGACATCCACAGAAAATAATCGTTCATGAAGGACTCCTGTAGCGCGCGGATGCTCTTTCCCTTTTTGGTTTTCAGCAGGGAATAGGTGTCTTTCAGCAGTCTGTCCTCATCGTTGTCCCACCTGAACGACGCGAGAGCGAAACAAAAATTCTTCACGTCGGAAACCGCGCCGAATATGGGGATTACCAGGCTGTTGTCCTCCCAGTCGTACACGCCGAGTCCCTGGCCGGGAATCATTATCACCCTGGGAATGCCGTACATCCTGATGCGCGGGGCGCGGAGCATATCAGGATCGAGCGGCGTCAGGTCCATCATTATCTCGCCCGCCCGCGCCATGGAAATCGGCTCGCTCTTGTTCTGACAGAGCGGAGACGTGTCTATGCGCGCCATGCGGGCGGCGAGCGACATGAATTCCCTTTTGTGATTTACGTTCTCCCGAAGCTCCATCTTGAGGGCGGGAATACCCTGTCCTCCATATTTCTTCCTCGCCATTTCGACGCGCGTTTTCCGCCGTTCCGTTTCGTTCGTCACATGCACTATCAGCCCGGCCAGAAATTTAGTCCTGTCGTGCAGCGCGAGCACATTTTGAATTATTTTGAGAGTCTGATCCGGCGGCTCCTGTTTTGAAGGTTCCTCCCTCATGGATTCGGCGGTGGCTTCGAAATCTGGCTCGTCGCCAGGCTGCGCGGTTTCATGGCTGTCTTCCGCTTCGGGCTCGGCCTCGTCTGGAACGTCTGCCGGCGGTTTCGGGGAATATTCGGCGCGTTCACCGGTTATCTCCTCGAATGGGTCAAAACTGTCGGCGGCGCCGCGACTTGAGACTTCGGGCGCGGCCGGGGCGGTATGGGGCGCCTCTTTCGCTTTCGACTCGTCGTCTTTCGTGAGTTTCTTTTCCAGACTGTCCAGGAGATACCAGAAAGTGCGCTCCGCTGTCTCGTATCGCACGCAGTGTTCCTTGATGACGGCGCGTTCGGCGTTGCCGGCCTCGCGTACCCGTTTTGTGCGCATATCGGCCTCTGTCGCGTCCAGCAAACCTTCCTCCAGGTCTTTGAGCGTTCCTTCGAGTTCCGTTTTGTCTACGGCGCCGATTTTCGGCGCGAGCGCGTTGAGCGCCATGCGGCGCCGGGTCTTGACGGCGGCGAGTTCGCCGTTGAAACGCCTGAGTTTTTCCTCAGGAGCGGCGCCGCCCGATGATCCTGAATACGGCTTGCCGAAAATAAGCGAGTAGCTTTCCTTTATATAATCGGTAACGCGGTTGTACTGATACATATCGACGGATGACGCCTCTCCGAGTTGTTTTTCGAAGGCCGGGTTGGGCGTTGTATAACCAGAGTACAAGTGGCCGTAGTCTATGAGAAGCCTCTCCGCGCCGTCGAACTCCAACTCGTCCGGGGGGCCGGCGTCGATCTGCGCCTCGACGATCGCCCACAGCAGATCCCAGTATTGATCCGCGCCCCTCTGCCAGACTATACGGGCCTTTTTGCGCGAATCGGCATCCTTGGCGTTTCGCAGAACGGACATGTTCTTGCCCAGCACCTCCATCTGCTTCGCCAGCGTGAATATCCTCTCGTGACCGCGCCATCTTTCGGCTATCGCCGCTATCGCGTTATCCACATAATCGCTCAAGGTTGTCGTTCCTCCTCGCCGTTCCCGTCATCGTGCCAACGGTTAAATTATACACTCAACTTTCGCGTAAAGTTTTCCCGCGTGTCGGCGTATATAATTGTCTCGTTTTCAATTTTGCCGGAGTTGTGTTCGAACAAAACGCGGAAATTCTCAAACCGGCGGCCTATGCCAGCTTTCGTTGTCACGTGCCGGCGCCATCACAGATCAGCCGCGTCTTCATAATCGTTTGAGAATGGTGACCGATATATAGATAAACCGTCTGTAAAGGCTCTGATAATCGTCATTTGCGCGTTGTACATTAGTGCAGCTGTTCAAATATTGCTATCACTAAATTCACAAGTAATTTATCTATAAAACGGTCATCACTCTCGATCGTTTTTATAGCGGTTTCATATAAACCGTATCTCTCGTGATTTTTTCTCACTATAAAAAATTGAACTAGGGCGTGTTGACGCTACGCAAGAGTATAAACGCCAGCCCCCAATGTATATAAGCCATGAACATCACATCGAGCTTGT
>JAIRKI010000007.1 GCA_031260185.1 Synergistaceae bacterium
ATTGTCAAACAGAGACGGATCAAAGCCGCCATTTTCAATGTATTGCAGGCCCATGACGCGGAAAATCCCGCGGAGGACACGGAACGCGCTTTCGGCATCTTTCTCGGACAATCGGAAAATGAGACGCCGGCTCACGTTTCGGAAAGGGCCGAGCCCGAGGCCATATCTGACGCGGCGGCGCCGGAAACGCGGCAGGGACAACGCAAAAGGGCGCACCCTACCGTCAGCCTGCCTCAGCTCAAAAGCTGGCTTGACGAAAAGCCGGACGGAACAGACCTCGCGGCGCTCGAAATGGAAATAACGCTGCGGGAAAAAGAGATCGAATACATAGACGCAGGGATAGGGGAAGATCGGAAGAGGATTCGCGCCGAAATAATCGAGCTGACAGGCGGTTACGGCCCATTCCTGCCCACGCCGCAAATCTCCCCCGACCACGACGCCGAAGGTATGCCGATAACCCGCAATAGAAGTGAAGCCCGGACGCCTAGGACAAACCAGGCCGACAGCCGCCCTGATTCTGAGTCTGTCACCATGATCGGAACGGAATTGGGGCCGAACGGCAGAACCATTGAAATAACCTTGCCGACCGAAGCGGAAATTGTCGCGAGGCACGAGGCGGAACGCAAAACCGCCAGCGCGGAAGAAACACCGCTGGAACCTCAACGCGATATCCCCCCTAAGATAGACTTCCGCATTACCGACGACAATCTGGGCCACGGCGGGCAAAAAACAAAGTACCGGAACAACGTCGAAGCCATTAAGACACTGCGGAAGATAGAAGAAGAGGGAAGGCTCGCCACCGCCGACGAGCAGGAAGCCTTGTCGCTCTATGTGAGCTGGGGAGCCATATCCCAGGCGTTCGACAGCCAGAACCAGGCATGGAGCGGCGAATACGCGGAACTGAAAGAGCTTCTTACCGACGAGGAATACAAGGCCGCGAGAGCCACAACGGTAAACGCCTTCTACACTTCGCCGACTGTCATAAAGGCCATGTACGAAGCTCTCGGCAATATGGGTTTTACCAAGGGCAATATCCTCGAACCCTCCTGCGGGATAGGGAATTTCTTCGGGTTACTGCCGGAGAGCATGAGGGAATCCAAACTCTATGGCGTCGAACTCGACGGCATTTCCGGCAGGATAGCGAAACAGCTCTATCAGACCGCCGACATCGAGATAAAGGGCTTCGAGGAAACGAGCCGGCCCAAGAATTTCTTCGACGCGGCTATTGGCAACGTGCCTTTCGGCAACTACAAAGTCTACGACAGGGAATACGAGCAGCATAAGTTCAACATTCACGATTACTTCTTCGCGAAGGCGCTGGATCAAGTGAGGCCGGGAGGAATTATCGCGTTCGTTACGTCGAAAGGGACGATGGACAAAAATAATCCAGCCGTCAGGAAATATCTCGCCGAACGCGCGGAGCTGTTGGGAGCCGTTCGTTTGCCGAACAACGCCTTCATGGAGAACGCCGGAACCGAGGTAACAGCAGACATCATATTCCTGCGCAAACGCGAGCGCCCCGTGGACATCACGCCGGATTGGGTACACCTCGGTTTGAGCAAGGAAGGCATACCAGTCAACCAATATTTCGCCGAACACCCTGACATGATCCTGGGCCGTATGGAAGTATCAAAATCCATGTATGGCAGCGACGAAAATGTCTGCGTCCCAATCGCTGGAGCCGACCTCGCCGAAGGGCTCAAAACCGCCATATCCAAAATTAAGGGCGAGATACTGGACTTCAACCTCGAACCGGAGGAAAGAGAGCGCGAATCCATCCCCGCCGATCCGAACGTCAAGAACTGGAGCTACGCCATAGTTGACGACGAGATTTACTACCGCGAGAACTCACGGATGTTCAGGGCAGAGCTTCCGTCCCTCCAAGCCGGAAGACTGCGGGGCCTCATCGAACTGAAAGACTGTACGCGTGAGCTTATCGACTGTCAGTACCAGGAGCGGGGCGACGAGGAGATCGCGGGGCAGCAGAAAAAACTCAACTCCCTCTACGACCGTTTCCGTTCGGAATACGGATTGATTAACGACAAAGCGAACGCAAGGGCCTTTGCCGGCGACTCCGGCTATTACCTCCTATGCACCCTCGAAGTCCTGAACGAGGACAAACAGCTTGAGAGGAAAGCCGACATCTTCGACAAGCGCACCATAAAAGCATACTCCGTGCCAGATCGCGTCGAAACCGCGAACGAGGCGTTATTGCTCTCCATATCCGAGAAAGCCGGGGTAGACCTGGACTATATGGCGTCGCTCACTGGCATGGAAAAAGAAAAGATCGTGGAGGAACTTAAAGGGATTATCTTCCCCAATCCCGCAAAGACCGAGACAGACGGAGACGAGCGGATACTGCGTTACGAGACCGCCGGCGAATACCTGTCCGGCAACATCGGGCAAAAACTCCGAATGGCGAGATATTACGCCGAAAAAGAGCCTGAAATATACGGGGACAACACACCGGCGCTTGAGGCGTCCATGCCTAGAAAACTCGAAGCCCACGAGATAGACGTGAGGCTTGGCGCGACATGGATAGGCAAAGAGTACGTAGAGCAGTTCATGTACGAGCTGCTCGAAACGCCCTGGACATTGCGGAACTCCATAAAGGTCGAATTTTCCTCTCACGCCTCCGAGTGGAACATCACGAACAAGGGCAGGGACTCCGGCAGCGTCAGCGCGTCCTCCACCTACGGCACGGAGCGCATGAGCGCCTATTACATCATTGAGGAGACGCTGAACCTCCACGATGTCCGAATCTACGACACGATTCAGGGGCCGGACGGCAAAGACCGGCAGGTACTGAACAGCGAAGAGACCACGGCGGCCCAGATGAAGCAGGACGCCATCAAAAACGCTTTTCGGGACTGGATATTTCGCGACCCGGAGCGCCGGGAGGAACTGGTTGCCAAGTACAACGATATTTTCAATCAGACGCGCCCGAGAGAATATGACGGGAGCCACCTGAAATTTCCAGGCATGAATCCCTTGATAAAGCTGAACGAACATCAGGCGAACGCCATAGCGCATATCCTCTACGGTGGAAACACATTATTGGCCCACTCCGTCGGGGCTGGCAAAACCTTTGAAATGATAGCCTCCATCATGGAGAGCAAGCGGCTCGGCATAGCGAACAAAAGCCTAATGGTAGTCCCAAATCATCTGACGGAACAGACGGCGGCTGAGTTTTTGAGGCTTTATCCGGCAGCCAATATCCTTGTGGCGAAAAAGGCCGATTTTGATACGAAAAACAGGAAGAAATTCTGCGCGCGTATAGCCACAGGAGATTACGACGCCGTTATCATCGGCCACAGCCAGTTTGAAAAAATCCCTGTCTCCGCGGAGCGTCAAGCGAGATTCGTCCAGGATCAGATAGACATGGTTACAGATGCCATCGAGGAGATGAGGGGCGATCACGAAAGTAAGTTCACCATCAAGAAACTCGAAAAAACTCTCAAATCGCTCAAGGTCAGATTAAAGAACATCGCCGCCCAGGAGAAAAAAGACGACGTTATAGAGTTTGAGCAGTTGGGCGTGGACAGGCTTTACGTGGACGAAAGCCATTACTACAAGAATCTGTTTCTTTTGACCAAGATGCGGAACGTCGCCGGAGTGCCTCAGACGGAGGCGCAGAAATCCGCTGATATGTTCGTCAAATGCCAGTACATGGACGAGCAGACGGGAGGCAGAGGCGTGGTGTTCGCCACCGGTACGCCGGTCTCGAACAGTATGACAGAGCTGTATACAATGATGAGATACCTTCAATATCCCAAATTGAAAGAGATGGGCCTTGAGCATTTCGATAGCTGGGCAAGCACGTTCGGGGAGACAACAGCATCGATCGAGTTGTCGCCGGAAGGAAATGGGTATCGCAGTAGAACCCGCTTTGCCAAGTTCTACAACCTCCCCGAGCTTATGGCCGTTTTCAAGGAATCCGCCGACATAAAGACCGCCGACATGCTGAACCTGCCCAAGCCGGAAGCGGAATTTACCACCATAGCCGCCGAACCGACCGCCATACAGAAAGCCCTCATCCGCAATCTCGCCAAACGCGCCGCTATGGTGCGCACGGGAACCGTCAAACCGTGGGAGGACAACATGCTCGCCATCACAACGGACGGAAGGAAGATAGGGCTGGATCAAAGGCTCATCAACGAACGCCTGCCGGACGCCAAGCACAGCAAGGTCAATACCTGCATGGAGAACATATATAAAATCTGGGACGAGACGAAGGACAAAAGGCTCACACAGGCCGTGTTCTGTGATTTTTCCACTCCCGCGAACAAACGCAAGTTCAACGTCTACCACGACATCAAGTGGAAGCTCGTCAAAAAAGGCGTACCAGAGAACGAGATAGCGTTTATTCATGACTGCGACACGGATATAAAGAAGAAAGAGCTTTTCGCCAAGGTGCGGAGCGGGCAGGTCAGGATAATCTTTGGTTCGACGCAGAAGATGGGAGTCGGCACCAACATCCAGGACAAGCTCATAGCCCTGCATGACCTGGACTGCCCGTGGCGGCCAAGCGATCTGGAACAGCGCGCCGGAAGAATATTGAGACAAGGTAATACCAATGAGAAAGTTCAGATATATAGGTACATTTCGAGAGGAACCTTAGATGTATCTTCACAAAGCAACAGTTTCTACACCATCTTACGAGTGCGGCCGGCCCGCTTGCAGGTAGGTTTCGAGGCATTCGTGATTTTGAAGGAGGCGGCTTCATATGAATCTTGGCGGGCGGTGTTTTGCCTCCCGCCGTTTTTTCGTCTCCCCGTTTTGAAGTCTACCGCAGAACGACCCGCTTTTACAATGCCGTTCGCTATTTGACATCCTCGTTCAAAACACGATTCCCTCCCTTTCGTGGTAAATGCGCGAACTTAAACGGACAAGTCTTTTATCGCCGTCTGCCCTTTTTTCCCTTCACGATTTTCCAGTAACCAGCTCTATCAGAACCAATCCGCTGAAGTATTCCGGAGTCGCGGAGTCCTCTGATTTCTCTTGAAACCGTTCGCGTTGATAAGCCGGTCACTTCGGCAAGCCTTTTCTGCGTCACTCCCGGTTCGGTCGAAATCACGTTCAATACCCTGCTTGCTGCATTTTCATCGCCATTTTCTACGCCATCTACGCCAACAGCATCGCCAACTGGCGTAGATGCTTTGCCGTAATTCAAATTCGGGAGTGTGACAATAAACGATTGCTCTGTAGAACGGAACGAAGGCAATACCTCACCAAGGTATGCATCGATGATTTTCCGCAGACCGCTACCACGGCGCTCCATCAATTTCAAACGGCTGAAAATATCGCATATGACAGGATTACGACGAATTGAAGGTACGTCATCAAGATTTAAGTCCTGTATGCGTTTGCCATCCGGCAACCCGCCCGGAGATACTACCTCAAGACGATCATCGTACATATCGACGTGAATTTCGCTGCCTTTGATCATGTAATCACGGTGGACAAGCGCATTGACCAAGGTTTCATGCGCCGCTTCAGAAGGATAATCCGGCATTTCAATCCTACCGGAACCTGTTTTTTTCCATTTTACCGATGAATTGTGCCGAATGAACTTCAAAGCGTCCGTCAATAACGATATGGCGTTACTTTGAAACTCGTCATTATCAAGCGCGTCAACGTAGAGCCCGCCTTTTTTCAATCCATTCCACCGGGTGCAGAATA
>JAIRKI010000041.1 GCA_031260185.1 Synergistaceae bacterium
CCGGAACCGTTCTCACCGGTGACGCACACGTAGTCTCCCGCGCCGACGCTGAAATTCACGCCTCGCAAAACAGGAACGCCGTTATAGCCGAACGCCGCGCCGACGCAGGAGACCAGGGACATATCAGTCGAGCGCCTTCCGCAGATTTTCCACGTTCGCCGACATCAGTTCGAGATAACCGACGCCGCGCTCGAAATCGTCGCGCGTGACGTTGTGACACGAGTGCATCAGCATGGTGACTGCCCCCGTGCCCTCGCTTATGGTGTCCGCGATTTTCCCGTTGGAGAACTCGATATAGAAGACGACCGGAATACGCTCGGCCTTCACCTTGTCGATCAGAAACGCGACGGTAGCCGCGCTCGCCTCGGTCTCCGTGGAACAGCCGGGGAAAGCGGCGAAATACTTGAGGCCGTATTCGTCGACGAAATAGCGGAACGGGAACCTGTCGCCGAAGACTATGACATTCCTTTTGCCTGCCGAGACGACATCTTTGAACTTGCCGCTAAGAGAGGCCAGTTTTTCGACGTAGGCGTCGGCGTTGCGGCGAAACAGCTCCGCGCGCGATTTGTCGAGTTCGCACAATCTGTCCGTCAGCGCGTTCACGATTTTGATCGCGTTCGCGGGCGACGTCCAGACATGCTCGTCGTACTCCTCTTCGTGATCATGTCCTATCATGGATTCCGCGATTTCGGCGCCGCTCATGGACGCCGGATAGAACGTGGGCCAATTTTCCAGGTTTTTCAGCATCGGCTCGAAGCCGTCGTTGCCGTTATACAGGTGGAAGTGTTTCAGGCCCTCGGTCGGCCCGATGTTGTGGTCACTGAACTGGATGTACTTCGGAGCGCCGTTCGTCTCTCCCACAGCCTGAAACTGATACCTGACCCCCTTGTCTCCGTCGTCGTAATGCATGATGACGAATCCCTTGTACTCGTACTTCACCCTGGCCAACTGTTTATCACCGACATAGTATGTGATGGTATCGTCGTCCAGGACGATGCGGCTGAACTCCGTTCTGTAGCCTTCTGCGTAGTACTTTTTGTAATCCTCCGCAGTCTTGCTGTCATCATCTTCAGCCTTGTGGCTGAAGACCTCTTCGAGCGTTCCGTCCAACACATACGGGTATCCAGACTGCCAATCGCCCTTCCAGTCGGCGAACGTCGGACGATCCTTGACGTCGCTGTCCTCGAACCCTTCGCCGTGACTATGCCCTTCCTCCTCTTCCTCCTGCATGCCTTCGACTATCTCCTCCTCGACCGTATCCACGAGGCTCATCAGGGCCACGACGTTTATCTTCCGCCCGGATGATTCCTCCGCGGCCTCGATTATCCGTTCGGCCCAGTCGTCCGACTCGCCTCCCACATAGACGAACATGTCGCAGTCGCTTATCGAGATGATGTCCCGCGGCGTCGGCTCGAACGAATGGCTCTCGGAGCCAGGGCGCAGCAACATGGTCACGTCGGCCTCGCCGCCCGTGATCTGACGAACGAAGTCGTACTGGGGGAATATCGTAGTTATTATCTTGAGTTTTTCGGCAGCGTCAGCGCCCGAAACAAATACGCAAAGCGACGCCGCGAAAAGCGCCGCGGCAAATAAAATTTTTTTCATGATCAAGCTCCCTTCTCGAAAAACGCTTAAAAATCCGGAAAACGGCATGACGGCGCGAGGTCGCTTCAGCATATGAGTTTCACCATGAGTTCGGCAGGGGAGAGACGCCGCCGGCCGTCATCGATTTCGGACGCGCTGCGCCGGACATTCACCGCGAAGAGGCGGGAAAAAACGGCGTTTGACGGCGGCGCCGCGTTCCCGCCCGACGAGCGCGAGACTTCGGCCTGAGCGCATATCTGGCAGTTTTCCCCAACGCAGTCGTGCTTCGCCTCGCTCGCCGGAAAAAACGAGTTCATCAACAGGCAAGCCCAAAAGCACAGACAAAGGAAAACGGCGCGGCGCCCGGTTATTTTCATTTTTTTCATTCCGCCGGACACTCGCCGCACCGTCCGTAAAATACCGTCCTGCGCCCGTCGACGAAAAAGCCTCCCGGCGTTTGCGCGGACTCGATCTCCCGGAACGCGCGCCCCAGTTCCGCGCTCTCGAAATGGACCACCTTGCCGCACGACACGCACATGAGGTGATAATGTTCCGCGCAGGCCTTCGCGTCGGCGACGAATTGATAGCAGGCGGAGCTGAATTCCGACAAAAAATATTTTCTGACTTCGCCGCTCGCCTCCAGCGCGGCGAGCGAGCGGTACACGGTGGATTTGGCGACTGGAGCGCCCTCGGACTTCAGGATATCAACGATCTCGTCCGCCGTAAAATGACGCCCCGCGTCGGACGCGAGACAATCGAGGATGAGTTTTTTCTGCCTGGTGTTTCTGCGAGCGCGTTTCTGTTTTTCGGCGTCCGTCATCTTTCGCCGCTCCTATCCATTGTTGAGACTCGGTCTCAATTTGAATAATACGTTCGGCGGCAGCGGTTGTCAAGCATTGACATAGGGGCGGGCGCGCGGCAAATTTACAGGACGCCGGTTCCGGCGGCCTTCGCCAATCTATTGACAACGACAACAAATGATGAATAAAAACCCGGTGTTTAACCGGGTTTTTACTTTTCGGACATTCAGCGTTCGAAGGAACGAAAGACCCTTCATGTCTCCTTCTGCCTCACTCCGCCGTTTATTTCGGCGAGTTCCGGGTCGGCTTCCAGCAGGGCGATGATGTCGTCAATCGTGAAATCGGGGTTTCGCGGATAGAGCGTCTCGATTATTTTGCTC
>JAIRKI010000048.1 GCA_031260185.1 Synergistaceae bacterium
TAGAAATCGCTAAACGACCGGAATCGCGTAAGTTTGTGATAATGCCCAAAAGATGGATTGTAGAGAGAAGCTTTGGCTGGCTTGATAAATGCGGACGACTTTGGAAAAACTGTGAACGCCTCATTGAAACAACGCTGAATATGGTTAAACCGGCTTTTGTGTCTTTGCTATTAAAAAGATATTAGACAGGCTCTTATAAAATTTTTTCTTTCACCCTTCGGGTGAAAGAAAAAATTTATGAAAGGGGTCAAGGGGCAAGCCCCTTGCGGGGTTTGGGGCGCCCATAGGCCCGACGCGCCTACGGGGAGCCCGAGGTTGTGATCCCGTGGTTCGCGCGTAATTGAAATTTGATATAATTATAATAATTATATATCTTCGATATTCGATGTCCGAAAGGAAGTCGTAATATGATGAAAAAATGCACCCGTTGCAACAGCGTGATAAATTGGCACAGGCCTTTTTGTCCTTTATGCGGGGGTTTCGTGACGGACATGCCGCGCCAGGCGGCGAAAAAAATAAGCTCCGTCCGGAAAGAACACGCGCCCGTCGCTCCTTCGCCGGCAAATATCCCGCCGGCGCAAGCGGCGGATATTCCTGTTGTTCCGCAAGCTCCGCCGACATATCCGGAACAGGCTCCGGCTCCGTTGCCGCCCGCCGCGCAAGAACCCGTTCCCGCGCCGCCGCTGCCGGACGCCGTTCCGCCGGCCGGGTTGTTCAGTCAAATACATCAGACACCCGCCGTTCCGGCTCCGAAACCATCCGCGCCGTCCCCGGCCGAAAGAACGCCGCCGCCTTTTCCTCAGATTATGGGATCTTTTTCATGGATACATCAATCGCCGCGTTCCGCCGAGGTAACCGATACGCCGGACCCGAAAAGACACGCGTCGGACGGCGACAGTGATTTTCCGAAGACGTTCCCGGGCGCGGGAGATTGATTTCCCTGTTTTTTGAATTTTCGGCGGGATGATTTTTTCAGGGGAAGATCCTCACCCGTTAAACGACAAATACATAAAAAAGACGGAGCTTTCCCCCTTGGCACAAAAATCGGAGGGGGAGGCCGGCGGGTTTTCGTTGCCCTCGAGGCGCGCGCGGCGCGGGGAAAGGCGCGGCATTGTTCGGCGTGTGGTTTCGTCGCGGCCGTTCAGATGGGTAAAGGGCGTATTCGCGTATTTCGGCGACAAGCGGCGCGCCATCAGGGAAGCCCGCGAATCCGCCGTCCTGGGCTACATACCGTTGAAGATTTTCCTGGGGTTCTGCGTCATCACGCTGGGCGTTTATCCTTATGTATGGATTTGGGGCAACGCGTACGCTTTCGACAAAATCGGAGAGCGCGGGGCGTCCTTCAAACGGCTCGCCGTGCCGGGTTTCGCGGTTCAAATGTTTTTGCCCGTTTCGGCGGCCTTTTACGCGGTTTGGTATTTCACCGGATCGCGGATGGCCTTCGAAATCGCGTACGCCGCGGCGGCTGCCTTCGCCTCGCTTTATTTGTCGGTTATTTTCCCGACGCGTTGTTTCGATTATTTCCGTTTTCGCTGGGCGCTCCGGAGCGCGGTGATAAAATGGGACAGCGAGGGAGTGATGGTGGAAAGAACCATGCCTTCGTGGATCGGTTTGTTTCTGTTCGGTTCCGCTTACATCCAGTACCACATCAACAGGCTGATGGGCCTGGGAATGCCGGGCTTCGCGGACGCGTCCGAGATAGAAAGCGACGCCACGCTCGCGGAGCGGATAGGCGGCTACGTCGTGACGGGACGCGCGGACAGGGTCGCGGTTCCGTGGACCAAAGACGATTTCGAGCCCGAAGAGGACGAATACGACGGTTTATATGGCTGAATCCAAAAGATATTGCGCGGAAAATTTTCATCCCATACCGCCGGGGTGGAACAAAAATTATTGCCCGGCCTGCGGGAGCAGAATAAAGACGCGTATGATCCAGAAAAAACCGCGCGCGTCGCGGAAAGGCCCCGGCGTCCCGCCGGAAGAAAAAAAATCCCGTTTTCAAGAAACCCCGAGGTTGTCCAGGAAAATCGTAAAACCCAACGCGCCCGGCATATTTACGTCCATATCGGGCAAAACATCCGTACTGGGGCCGAAATTTCCCGTCATATTCCCGTTGCCGCTCTTCCTGCTGAACGCGGCGACGATTGGCCTGCGCTCGGCTTTCTGGCTGAAGAACCGCGTAAACTCTCTTCTGTTGATGGCAAAAACCGATGAAAAAAAAATCAAACTGCCGTTATTGGCATGGCTCGTTTCTTACTGCGCGGGCATGGCTCTCGCGGCGGCCGGCGCTTACGGCGCGGCCGCCGCCGGATTCGGCGCGGATTATATACTGTCGTCGAAACCGCTCAGATACGCCTTGTGCGCTTTCGCCGTTTCATTCGTCGTCAACAGGCATATCCTGTATTGGAGCAGGGAAGTGATAATAGACGAGCTGCTGTCCAGCAAACTGGATTTTATACGCTCCAGGGCGGTCGCTTTCGCGCCTTCGGCGATCTTCATATGGTTCTTCGGGGCGGCCTATCTGCAAGCGCACATCAACAGGATGATAAAAAAGAAGGGGCTCGCGGGTTACAAGCCTTCCGGAGCCAGGGCAAAAAAATCACCGACGCGGGCGGCATCGTAAATCAGTCGAAAAGTTTTGACCGGTGGGTCATCAATTTCGCTATATTGACGTTGATTTTCCTGTGATAGACGGCGGACGTCCCGCCGTAATAACGGTCTATGGCCTTTCGAACCGATCCGTAAGCGCGAATGTACCGCGAAAGCAAGAGGCATCCGGCGGCTATGGAGCGTTCCGGGTCGGCGAGAGGGTTGTCTCCTGGCGAGGGTTGTATGCCGTTCGATCTCAAAAGGCCGTCGTGTATCCCCCACATCACCTGCATGACCCCCGACGCGCCCTTCGGGCTGACCGCGTCGGGGTCGAACGTGCTTTCAACATGGGCCATCGCAGTGGTCAGCGCCGACGGCACGCCGTATTTGGCGCTGTAGTGTACCAGAGCGGCGGCCTCCCGCCACGCGGTTTTTTCGTCTATCTCGCGGTTGGATTTTCTTATGAAGACGGCTATATTGGCGGCGTCCCTCTGCATCGGCTCGGGCATGTATCTCAGGTGTTTCAGGGCGCTTCCGGGATAGGCGGCTATCCATTCGCCGAACTGATCGAGCGATATCCCCATCTCCCTGACCGCCGACATCACATGGCGGTTATACCCTATTTCGGCGCCCGCCGGCAGTTTATTGGGAGAGTAGCGCGAGATGACGGAATTCGCCTTCGGGAAGCGCGGCTTCCGTTCGTACAATTCCGAAACGATCAGAAACGGCAACGCCGTAAACGGCATTATGGTGACAAAAAAAACGCACGTCGTCCTGAAAAATATCCCGCCGGATGGTTTTGAGTGTTTGTCCGCCACAGCGTTGCCTCCTTTCCGGAGTGACGGAGGAATCGTTCCTCCCGCCGGAGAATATTTGCCCCTCCCGATTTCGTATTGTTACAGGTTGACGCCGTTTATAACAACGCGGTCGTTACACGCTGCCTGACCGGGAATACCTGTTTTGTGCGATTCTGTGATCAACATCGTCACTACCCCAATATCAATTATATCATTTGCGTTTACCTTGCCTGCCATTTTGCCGCGCGCCCGGGGTTATCCGAATGCGGAACCAATGTCTCCCGCGACGGCGGGAAGATTGTTTTTACACACCGGAGATTCAATAACTCACTCGACCTCCCAATATCCTTCCTTCCTGCCGCCGACGCGTTTGAGCAACCCATCGCGCTGTAATTTCTGTATATTTCGCTCGACGGATCGCTCCGTTATGCCAACGAGCGACGCGAGTTCCGGAATGGTTATCGAGTTTTTTCCCCGACACGCGTCGAGTATCTTTCCCGACGTTTTTTCGCCTTTTCCCGACGTTTTCGTCATGTTTTCCCGACGTTTTTTCGCCTTTTCCCGACGTTTTCCCGACGGTGATTTTCACGTAATCATCTGTCTCTTCATAAGTATATCGGGCGTCTCTGGCTTCAAGCGAGGGAATGACTTTCACCCTGACGCCCATTCCCCTGGCGTCCACATAACCGTAATCGCGCAACACTCCGACGATTATATGATTGCGCGCCGAACGCTGACCGGCCATCATTTTTTCCACCGTCATCGAGTTCGGCAGCGCGCCGGGACTTGTGATTTCGATGCGATCGAGATACGCGGCAACTTCCACGTCAGTGAAACGTGTCCAATCCCTGTGCGCCAGGGCGTTTATCAACAGTTCGCGAAGCGCTTCGAACGGATAAAGCCATATCCTGTCTCTGCTGGGCTTCCCGTTTAGCGAGTTGGCCTCTTCCGCGATAAAAGGTTCGAGCAAGTCCAGGGTTTTTTCGATCAACCCGGCGTCTATCAAGTTTCTGACGGTTTTACCGACGGAAAAACGGCCCACGAGAGGCGCGTCGAGGATTTTATCCAGTCTGGCCCGGTAAATCTTATCCGGCGAATCGAAAACCATAAGCCGAACACCCGATTGCCTGAAATATTGTCTCGGTTTTACGCCGAAGAGGATAAGCCCCGCGATGGTGCATACAGGTTCCCCGACAGGGCCATCGGCCATCAGTCCGAGCGCCTTCAGCCGTTCTATCCATGATTTGCGGTTTTGGGGAACCTGCGGATCGCTCAAAATGCCGCGCATATAATTTTCAAGCCTGACGAGGTCGAGCGACGCGAAATCCGTGCCGTGAACCGGCATGACCTCGGAATGTACTATGCCGCCGGACGAGCCGAGCATCAGCAGTTGTTCCCTCGTCGCCGGACGCGACACGTTTCCGATTCTTATATATGCCGTCTCGCGGTCATTCTCTCTCACGACATAAGGCTTGGAAATTTCGGAGCCTACGGTGACGACGGCCACTCGCTTGCCGTCGCCCATGACGACCTCTTCATAATAGGGCAGAATCAACGGATGTACATACCTGCCGAAAACAGTGTCGGTCACCCATTCGCTCACGTTCCGCCTGGTCAAGCCCACGATATTTTTGTCGTCGTCCACGCCAAGCAGAATACGTCCTCCCTTGAGGTTCGCGAAGGCCACAACCTCTTTCGCCACTTGTTCCGGCCTTACGTCGTCCCGCTTGAACTCGACGCCGGAGTTTTCACCGTTCGCGATCAGCTTCATGAGTTCATGCTCGAACATAAAAAATCACCCCGATTTCCGCGCGAGGCTATACCAATTTCCGCCAAGAACAGGGTATATGTTCAGTCCGTCGGTCCGTATCCCGCTCCCCTTCGCAACCGCGCTTTCAGCGAACGAAAGCGCGGCCGCGCCATTGACGGCAGC
>JAIRKI010000050.1 GCA_031260185.1 Synergistaceae bacterium
CTGGCTTGATAAATGCAGACGGCTCTGGAAAAACTGCGAACGCCTCATTAAAACATCGCTGAATATGGTTAAACTGGCGTTTGTGTCTTTACTATTGAAAAGATATTAGACAGGCTCTAAAGAGGGCGCGGGGAGCTTGCTCCCTGTCGGGTTCGGGCAGAGCCCGAGGTTTTGCTTGTTGTTTGATGATTACGCGCGGATTCCCGTCTTTTTCGAGAAAACACCGCCGCCGAGGACCGGCGTTTGTCTTGTCGCGACGCCTGTTTCTTTGGCCCGCAGCGCGTCCGCGAGCCATTTTTCGGCCAGTTCCGCGCCGAATTTATTCGCCGGCGCGTACAGAAGCCCGGAGGCTGTGCCCGAATGAGCCGCGGCGATCCCCAACGCTCCGGTGAGCGCGCGCGCCTCCACGAGCGCGTCCCATTCCTCTTTGGGCATTATTCCCTGCTGTATTTCGGCGGACAGAGTGGCGGCGGACGCCACCAGCGCCGCGTTGCCCGCGGCAAGGCCGCGTTTCAGGATGTCGTAGGCGCGTTCATGCTCGCGCGAATATCCGCGCAGCGCTTTCAACGCCGAAACGTCACGCCTGTAAACGTCCGTATCGAGCGTTCGCCGGGGAATGACCGCCACGAGCGTCATCGGCGGGGGCCCGGGGAGGCGTTCCATGAGTTCGCCTTTTATGTGATCCACCAGGGCGAGACCGTCGAACATTATGCCGTCGCTCGGCTCCACGGACGCGCACAGGGAAAAAAGCCGCTCATCGGAGAGTTTCGCCCCGGCGTAAGCGGCGCAGGCGGCGAAAGTTCCGGCGACGTCCATCGTGGACGTCGCGAGCCCTTTCGATACGGGAAGCGGATTTATGACGTTTACGCGACTTCCATCGGGAAATGTCTCAAGAGCGCTTCCCGCGAAAATTTTTTTCGCCTTCTCGAACGCGCGAAGCGATTTTTCTCCGCACGGGTTTGAAATTTCCCCGTCGTCCGGCACGCGCAACTCGACCGCGCCTCTCCATGACACCACGAGGCTGACGAGCGATTCCCTGCCGCCTATCCAGCCCTGCACCCATTCCCCGACGGCGGCGGGCAGGGAGGCTTCCGCAAGAATCCTGCCCACGCGGCTATATTTCGAACACGCCCGTCACGGCCGTATGGTCGGACGGGCGTTCCATGGCCCTCAGTTCGCGCTCGACATAAGCGTCCGCGGAATGACGCTCCAATCCCGGCGTGGCGAACAGATGGTCGAGCCTCCAGCCGATGTTTCTCGCAAAAGCGTCCTTCACCCTGTAGTCCCAGAAGGAAAACTCGCCCGCCCGGGGCCTGTGTTTCCGGAATACGTCAACGAGCCCCCACGACGTAACCGACAGCAGCGCGGCGCGTATCTCGCCGCAGACGCAAACATGATCGCGCTTGTTTTCGGGATGCGTCACATCCATATCGGCCGGGACCACGTTCAAGTCGCCGGTCCAGAGCGTTTTTCCCGGCGGGCTGTAGTCGCGCTCGAACAGGGCGCGAATCCGCGCCAGAAATTGTTTTTTGTACGCGAAATCGGGGCTGTCCATGGATTTTCCCTGCGGCACATACGCGCAGACCACGTTCAGGTCACCGAAGGAAGCTCTCAAAATCCGCGCGCGGTCCTGCTCGATGTCCGCGCCGTCCCCGAATCCGGCCTCGACGCGGCCGGGCCGTTCGCGCGACGCTATCGCGACCCCGTTGTACGATTTCATTCCGCTGAAGGAACATTCGTAACCGAGGCTTTTGAAAAAATCCAGCGGAAAATCCTCGTCCCGGCATTTCGTCTCCTGAAAACACAGGATATCGGGAGCGCCGGCGCCCGACAGAAAACAGCGCACTATCGGCAGGCGCGCCTTGAGGGAATTGACGTTGAAAGTCGATATTTTAATCTTTCGCATTGTTTATCAGCCACACCCCTGCCAGAATCATGGCCCCGCCCGCGTAGATATAAGGCGTGAACCGTTCGCCCATGAAAAAATACGCCGCGGCCACGCCCACCACCGGCTGAAGGAACAGGAAAGCCGACGCGCGGGCCGCCGTGAGCACCGACAATCCGTCGTACCACAGAATATAGCACAGGCCCGAGCATACGCACCCCAGAAACAGGATCGCGCACCAGTCGCGCATCGGAACGCGCAACAACCCCCAAAAATCCTGCGGCCAAAAGACGAACACCGCGAGAGATTGCATGAGAAACGCGAAAATATTCATCCAGAGTATGGCGAACGCAGGCGCGCATCCGCGCAGCAATTTGCGCGACATTATCTGGAATACGGCCCAGTTGACGACGCTCGCGGCGATCAGCAGGTCTCCGGTTCCGCCCGCGGCGAATATTCCAAGTCCTTTCGTCCCCAATCCCATAACGAGCAACACTCCCGCCCCGGCGGACAGCAATCCCGACATCGCGGCGGCGTTCACGCGCTCCTTCAGAAAAATCGCGCCCAATACCGCCACCGCGGCAGGCGTCGCGGCTATCATCCAGTTGGAGTTGGCGACTCCGGCGCCGCGCATCCCCGCGAACTGAATATTCTGGTGAAAGACGATGCCAAAAAAAGCGAGGACAAGCAACGGTACGGCCTCGTCGCGGTACGGTCTGCGCGACTCCCCCCTGTAACGCGCGGCGGGAATTATCAAAAACAAGCCCAGGGATATCCGAAGCCACACAGCGAGCAACGGCTCGACCCTCGCGACCGAAATTTTCATGGCCGCGAAAGACACTCCCCAGAGCAGGACGCACAGGACGGTTTCGGCTACGGCGTTTCGCTCCGATATAACGCCCGGCGCCAAAATATTTTTCAAACTCATCTACGCGCGCGCTCCTCCTTTTACCGGCATGTTCCGGATTATACCATTTTATGTATATCCCAAATTCCGCGGGCTCCGCCCGCACCCGCCAGGGAGCCTGCTCCCTGGACCCTGTTGAATTTTTTTATTTTCACCCGAAGGGTGAAAATAAAAAAATTGAGAGGGGTCAAGGGGACTGGGTCCCCTTGCGGGGCACGGGGCGGAGCCCCGTGATTTTGCCCGCGGAATTTGGGGTATAATTGGCGCTGAACTCGTAAATATTCGGAGGGATTTTACAATGAACGGAATCGGCGGGACGAAAACGGGTTTGAGGAAATTTGTCACGGCTTCCGTCTTTACGGGATTGATTTTTCTTCTGGCGTTCACTCCGTTCGGTTTCATCAATCTCGTGGTGATAAAGAGCACGGTCATTCACATTCCCGTCATAGTGGGTTCGCTGACCCTGGGACCGTACTGGGGCGCTTTTCTCGGGGCCATGTTCGGGGTCACCAGCCTCATAATAAATTCCACCGCGCCGTCGCTGCTGTCGTTCGCGTTTTCGCCCCTGATACCCCTCCCCGGCGCGCCGGGCGGCAGTCTTTGGGCTCTTGTGGTATGTTTCGTCCCGCGCGTGCTGGTCGGGATAGTGCCGTGGCACGCCGACAGGCTGCTTCAAAAATTCTCTTTCACCAAAAAAACGCGTCTTCTTTCACTTTTCATATCGGGCGCGGCCGGATCCCTCACCAACACGCTGCTCGTCATGCACCTCATTTACTTCTTGTTCGGGAATTCCTACGCGGCGGTCAGAAATGTCGCGTTCGAGGCCGTATACGGTCTGGTTCTGGGGATCATAATGGCGAACGGAATCCCCGAGGCGATTCTGGCCGGAGTATTGACGTCCTCCATCCGCAAGGCCATGGAAGCCCGCGAAAAAGGGCGGAACTGATTTCCGCCGGGGCCGCGGAAATCGAGACCCGATTTATCCACATAAATTACGCGCGACAGTGGATAACTCAAAATTTTTTCCACAGCCGCGAAATACGTTCACGCGCCGTTTTTTATATTTTTCGTTTTTGAAATATCGAGTATCCGTATAATTCAGCGGGTTTTTCGGACGTTTTGTGCATATGTGGAAAAAAAATGTGAATAATATGCGATAGGAGAATCCTCATCGACGACGCGGCGGCCTTCACGCGTTTAACGCGGGATTCGATTTCCGCTTCCCGCGAAATTTTTCAGAGCGCGGCGGCTTGCCGCCGCGCTTAAAGCGGGAGCGTCGCCCCGCGCTCCCTACATTTTTTTACGGCGATAAAGAAGCGCCGCGGCGGCGAAGAGCGGCAAGATTCCGCTCGCGCCGGTATCGCAGCCGCCTCCGCCTGGTTCGTTTGGTTCGCTTGGGCCTTCGCGTACATCGACAACC
>JAIRKI010000065.1 GCA_031260185.1 Synergistaceae bacterium
GATGGCATTGCGCGCGCCCGCGACGCGTCGGGGAATTTCGGGCTTCCCTCCGCGAAGCAGGCGGTACTTCGGGTCGAAAGTCGCTTCGAAAGCACTCATAACAACGTCATCCAGTTCCATCATCAAAATCCGGCGCTCTTTCATGCGGCCGTCGTCCCTGTTGAAATAAAAATTTAAAATCCTTAAACATTTCTTTCCCTCTAACAAGGGCATATCATCGTCATCGTTATTCTCACCGTCATCTTTGAAAAGAACTTCTTCCCCGTAATCGTCGTTAAAAAGCGGTTTTTCTTCCTGAGGGAAAATGTCGTCTGTCAAGCCGTCGATTTGAATCCGGCCAAGGATGCCGAGACTGCGATGTTGAAATTCCAGGAGCAGGCTGTTGGTTTTTGCGTTGACGGCGATCCCCCTGAGGGTTATGTTTGTCGGCAGAGTCCTTCTTATTTGTTCGATAGTATTCCCGAATCTTGAAATAATCGCCTGCGCTTCGGCGCGTTCCATTTGATACAACACGCCCTCGGGATTTATGGGCATTGGTTTTTCAATGAGGCCTTTTTCAGAAAAAGCGTCTATTACGATGCCGCCGATCTCGTGCATACCGGCGACTTTTTGCAGTTCCCCTCTCTTCAAAATATTGTCGGTGAAAACGCCGGCGCAGATTTTACCTATATCCATCGAGGGCATTTTGAACGTTATGTTTACGCGGGCGGTTTCCCCGGCGAGCGGGTTTTTGCCCGTAAAAACAAGCGTCAGCTCAGGGATCGCCGGGTCAACTTCCGCCGAGCAGGTTATCCCTTCCGGCAGTCTGGCCGCTATCAGGTCAAGCGCGTTTTGAGTTTTTTCTTTAATCAGCCCGCTCACGGCGTCTCCCTCCGGGTTGATATCGATGCGTTCGCTCACGCCGCTCACCTCCTGGATATTTTTTGTCATTATATAAGGTATAGCGAATACGTTTTCACCCCCCGCAGGGTGAAGTTGTATTAAATTCATTTTTACTATTATTTATTAAGCAGTACCAAGGGTATATGAGATTTTAATATGCCCTTTTTGTTTTTTCTGTCCTCTGTATGTCCTCCAAAATTTTTTCCTGAAATGAATTTCTTACGATTCCGGTTTTTTAAAACTCGATAAAGGCCGGGTTATTACATATAACAAGTCGAATTCTCCAAGACGCGATAATTTTCACTTCCGAGACGCTATCCACGAACCTTAACTAAGAATGAGCTTTTTTCTTTTGAGTATATCACATCGAATCATATAAACGTTCTATTTATTCTTAACGTTGCCGTTTAGTCGTTTTATAACGCTTATCGGTTTAATACGTTCAATTTCTTTCATGCTGCGTTCGCGCTTTTTTACCCTATCGCCATAAAACCTGTCCAATTGGGCAACTAGACACCTACCCCCCGAAAAAATATTCGCGGGAAAAATCGTTCCTAGAATGAAATTGACGCTTGGACGGCCGTACGTTTTCCGTTGCGCCGAGATCAGGCGATCAAATCCACAAAACAGGCGGTGAAGGCTGTGCCAAACAACAATATTAACATCCGTTTCGAGAAAGGCGTATTTCAGATAAGCGCGGAGATTCCGGTAGCGGGCGCCAGAGAAGCTATAGAGTCGTTCATGTGGGAGCTGAATTCCCAGATTCTCGGCGAAGAACGGTCGGCAGACGGGCAATCTTCGAATATCACTCCGAAGATGCTGAACGAACGAGACGCGGCAAAATATATCGGCAAATCCGTCTCTTTCCTCCGAACATGCCGGTACAAGGCAAAACGGGGAGAAATGGACACCGGGCCCAGGTACATCCGAGTCCGAAACAAATTCATTTTGTACCCTATTAAGGAATTGGACGATTGGTCCAGTCGCCGGCTGTTCAGCACATGTCTTGAGGAAAAAATTTACGCCGCGAGCTGTGAAATTATGAATTTCCCAGTTTCTCAAAGCAAAGATGAGGTGGTGTCAAATGCCTGAGCCGATGACAGCACTGTCGTTGTTCTCAGGCATTTGAACATCGGCGGTCTGGATTTGGCGGCGGAAGCCGCGGGCATACGGACAATCGCCATGTGCGAAAAAGACGCATTTTGCCGGAGCGTCCTGCGTAAGCATTGGCCCAATGTGCCCATCTACGAAGATATTTCCGCTCTTTCGGGAAAGGAGGTGATCGGGCATGGGTCAGCCGAAAGGATCACTGTCATACACGGAGGATTTCCATGCCAGTAACTGCCCTTCAGCCTGGCTGGCCAGCGGAAAGGCAGGGACGACGACCGGTATCTCTGGCCGGAGTTTTCGCGCCTGGTCTTCGAAATTAAGCCGGTTTGGGTGGTCGCTGAAAACGTTCCTGGAATCATCAAACTTGCCGAGGGCGACGTTTGTGAGGATTTGGAGCGCCTCGGCTACTCCGTCGGGATTTTCAATTTTGAAGCTGCGGCTGTCGGCGCGTGGCACAGGCGCGCGAGAGTGTTCTTCGTCGCGCACGCCAGAAGCGGCACGGATGGAAGGTTGTTCCAAGACGCTCTGGCGCACCCCGAAAGCCGACGACGCGAATCATGGACCCGCGAGCGAAGCCGGGATTATGAGACGGATTATGAAACACCAGACCATCAGGCTCCAGGATCAAGTGAACCATCCGAGCCTGTTTCGCACCCCAGACGCCGGATGTTCGAGAGGCGCTCAGTCGCCGGAGAGATTTGCGGAGAGCGTGAAGGAGGGGCGCCTTCTTACCCTGAACGACCAAATAGCCCATTTTTTCCCGACGCCGAGGGCGAGCGATTCGGACAAGGAACTCAGGACGCCGGGCGGGGCGATGAAAGAGATGAGCCGGGGACACGGGATAAGCCTGCCCTCGCACGTCCAGCTTTATCCTA
This sequence comes from Synergistaceae bacterium, assembly GCA_031260185.1. Classification (GTDB taxonomy): domain Bacteria; phylum Synergistota; class Synergistia; order Synergistales; family Synergistaceae; genus JAIRKI01. The sequence continues at coordinate 2,868 of JAIRKI010000065.1, forward strand.
CACCGACCTGCAACGATGCGAAGAACAACAATCCCCCCTCGCAGAGGACGGAGAACGGCAGGCACTCGGATCAACTGAATGTTGTCGCGGGCGGCTCTCTAAACCCTTCCTGGGTGGAGTGGCTGATGGGCTTCCCCATTGGCTGGACAGCGAATATTGGTGGGTAGAGCCGGACATACCCCGCGTGGCGAAAGGAATAAAGGACAGGGTGAAAAGGCTGCGGGCCTTGGGCAATGCGGTTATCCCCGCCCAGGCGTACCCAATTTTCCGCGCCATCGCGGAAATCGAAAAAACTCAGAGGTGATGAAAAATGCCTGAAGGATGCCTGAAATTGGGCGGCACGTTCGATCTCGAAAAATTGTTCAGCAAAACGGAACTCAACAGGACAGAACGAAGGCTTTGCAAGGCGCTCGCGGATTGCGCTTTCAGCGATACGGAAGCCAGCGTCGAGACGAAGACATTGGCCCTGCTCTGCGGCGTTACCCCGAGACATACGCGGAAGGTCATGAGGTCTTTAGAAAAGAAGGGACTGGTTCAACGGGAAGAACAATTCATCGGCTTGGAGGGAAGGACGCAGACCTCCAATAAACTTACGCTCCTGTTCAATATGCCGGGTTATGACGATGACCGCTAAAACTCAGTCAGTCGGCGTCAAAAAGAAGCGGTGGGTGGCGTGTTTCGACAGCGGCATCCTCGACATGGATTTGTCCATCTACGAAAAGATGACATACATCGTTCTCTGCTCCCACGCGAAAAAAGACGGGCCGTGCTTCCCCAGCGTGAATACCATCGCCAGGGAAGCGAGCTGTTCGAGGGCCAAAGTGTTCGAGGCGCTCAAAAGGCTTGAGGAAATAGGCGCTATTTCCAGAAGCAGCCAAATCTTCGAGGGGCGCGGACAGACCTCGAACCTGTACGAGATACTCGACATAAACCCCCCGTCCACGCAGGAGACGGGGTGTCCGCAAGACGGACAGGGGGAGACCACTGCACGGACGGGGGCGTCTGTCACGCAGACGGGGGTATCCACGCGGGAGACGGGGGGCGTCCAGGACGTGGACGGCCTATATAAGGTATTAGAACTATCCCATATGAACAATACAAAAGAACTAAACCTCCCCCCTACCCCCCAGGGGGCCGGAGAGGAAAAAACAGAGTCGGAGAACGAAAAGGCCGAAGAGCCTCAAAAACCAAAACATGACACAGAGGGAAAAGCGGAAGCGCCAAAACCTTCCCCCGAATCGGAGCTGTTCGAAGCTATCCGCAGAGCTTACAACCACATCCTACCGGAACTGCCCAAAGCGGAGAAGCTCACGGCGTCGCGGGCAAAAGTTCTCAGGCAGCGGATAAGGGAAAACCCTGAACGCAAGGAACCTGACTGGTGGAAGAAATTTTTTCCCAGCGTGAGGAACTTCCCGTGGCCTATGGGCCAGAACAGAGACAAATGGCGGGCCGACTTCGACTGGTTCATCGGCGAGCGGGGGATGCAAAAAATCCTTGAAGGATCGTTTCAAAAGGCTTCGGCAATTGGCGAGTGCGCCATAGACAGCCGGGAATTTCAGAAAAAATACACGGATAGCGAGGGAAGGATAGATGCAAGGGCAATGCTCAGAGATATCGAAAGAGCCTCGGCACATAGGCAGTTTTTTTCCTGAATCGTCGATGAAGTGGATTCTCAGAGTCGAGAGGGAAATCCAAGCGGAACTGGACAATATTCAAACCTGTCCTGCTCCATGCGAAGACGGAACCGTGCCGGTTTCTCCGCCTTCCGGAACCCGCCAGAGAAGGCGATGCCCGTTATTGAGCTTCGGGTGCCCCTACGGGATCGGCATTGAAGAAAAACTTGACGACCGCCTGAACAGGCTGCTGCTTGAAGCGGGGGTTCCATGCCGGCACATAGAGCATTTCGATGCCTATATCGAAACCCCGGCGCTGCTTTGCGCGAATAAATGGGAATTCGGAGGGTTTTTGGTCTTTTTCGGCGCAAGCGGCGTAGGAAAATCCTTTGGAGCGGCGTGGGCCGCGAAAAGGTATCTCAGGAGCGTGATACCCGACCTGCTGGACATAAAAACCGTGGAACCGCGCCGCTAACGCCGGGGAAAATACCGTGTGGGCTACAGCCAACAGGGTCATACACGACAAAAGCGCGATTTCGTCGTCCTGCGCCGCGCGTTTATTGGTGATAGACGACCTGGGCAGGGAGGGAGATTTCCCGACACGGCGCGCTGATGTAAGCGACATCGTTTCTTCGCGGTATGACGCGAAACTTCCGACTATCGTCACGACGGAGTTGACTTTCGGCGGCATCATAGCGGCATACGGGGAGAACACCGCTTTCAAGTTGGTCGAGGACATCCAAGGCGAAACGGCGGGGATGCTCGTTGATTGCGGCGATGTTTCCCTGCGCCCCGACAACGATGATTTCTATTGCGAAGAACAAAGCGTTCAACGAGGCCGAAAATGAATACGCCTCAAAATTACCCGTTCACGAAAAAAGACATCGCGTTGATGCTGGCCTCGTTTGGGATCGGCTTCGCCTGCTTGAGCTTCGATCCGGCGTTCTCTCCTCTGATTCTCGCCGTTCCGGTGTTTTGGACGCTGGCAAGTTCGAGATACGCGGCTTTCGCTGTTGTGTTCGCCTACAAGTTCGCCGCTTCGAGAGGGCTTTTACCTGGCGCGGCGGTGTTCCTGTCCGAGTATCACACGTTCATGGAGGCCGCGGCGCTGTATTTGCTCATGCCATTAGGCGCATCGCTGCCGTTTGGCGTGTTCTGGAGCAAAAGCGGATTGAGAAAAACGATATGCCTTCTCCTGGCGTTTTTAGCAGTCTACGTCCTGCCGCCGTTCTCGCTCATAGGCATAATCAACCCGCTCATGGCCTCCGGGACGATATTCAAAGGCTGGGGTTTTGTTGGTATTGCTGTCGTTTTAGGCATTTACACACTTTGCGCCGTATCCCGGAAAACCGCTTTTGTTTTCCTGTGCGCCATCGGGATTTTCGCGGCCTTGCCGCGCGATAGCTGGTACGAACCTCCAAAGCCGGAAGGGATAGTATCAATCGACACGTCGTTCGACAGGCTGGGAAGCGGCAGTTTCAGCTTCGAGCGGGATTACGAGCGCGCGAATATGGTTTTCTCGGAATTAGAGAATCGGATGGGCAAGGGAACCGCGGCAAATGCGGCGAATATTGTCATTCTGCCGGAGACAATAGCGAGGAGGCTGAATGATACGGGCCTCGAACTATGGAAACTCGGACTTGAAAAGTTGTTCGGCAGGAAAACCGCAATCATTTTCGGCGCAGAACTGCCGGCAGGGGACGGAAGAAAGTACGACAACGCCCTTCTCATGCTGTATGACGGGAAAATCACAGCGTCCCGTCAGCGAATCCCGGTCATTTACTCGATGTATCACGGGCCTTTCGCCGAAAGCGGCGCGAATCTGCATTTAACTGACAACGGGATTCTCGAAATGCCGGATGGGAGAAAAGCGGCGATTATCGTCTGCTATGAGGCGTTTCTTACGTGGCCGTTTTTCGTCTCGATGTTCCATAAGCCGGACATGATTATCTGCGCCGCTAATCTCTGGTGGTGCCGGGAAACGTCCCTGCCGGAGACGCAGAGAAGTGTCGTCTCGCTCTGGGCGCTGACGTTTGGCGTCCCGGCTGTGTTTGTGAGAAATATCTGAAAGGCGCTCCATCATTTGCGCAAGCGTATTGAATTTACAACGCGAAAGAGGAATGAGAATGCGGACAGAGGACGAAATAAGACAGACGCTCGATTTAGCGCACCGCTTCAGGCTGACGGAGTGGCAGGCCCCGCTCAGATGGGCGCTCGGAGAGGATACGCTGCCATATCTGGATACAGACGAAAACAACAGGGTCGTAACGGTCATGCTGGATGGGTGGTTCAACTGGTGCATAGCGGACGCGCGGCAGGTATATCACTATTATTCCGGCGGCTCGTCGCTCTGCGGGAGGTGGAACCTCGTCGTGTTCGGGAATCCCGACAATCCCGGCGACGTGGCGGAAGCGGAGCGCAAAGTGAGGTCATGGGGCGCGGTCGGCGCGGACATCCGGCGATGCCGGGTCTGCGAGACGAAACTACGGGAAAATCGGCGGCGTGAGTACAACTACGCCGCCAAAGCGATAAAGCAATCCGAAGGGAGGTGAGGAAATGAGAGAACTGACACGGGAGGAAATGTTGGAAATATTGTGCGCGCCGGAAGCAGCCGACGAGCCGGAGGAATCGGACTTCGACGAATACGACGATGAGACAGAGGAAATGTTTGTCAATGACTGGATTGAGAAGGAGTTGAGCTGAGTATGCAATCGGCAACCGAAAAACGGAGAGAGGAATTCGCGGAGCGCGTCGCTCGCTCGCTGGAAGCCGGGATTATTCCCTGGCAGAGGAAAGACCTGCCGGACACGCCGATACAGAGCGCCGTATCCGACAGGGAATATGGCGGCTTGAACGCGCTTTACCTCATGGAGAAATGCGCGGAGAAAGGCTATGACGACCCTCGCTTCATCACGGCGAGCGAGGCCAACAAGAACGGCCTGTACGTCCGCAAGGGCGAACACGGTACTGTGCTTGAGCATTGGGCCGAGGGAAGCGACGGGAAGATGAAGCCGCACGGATATTCGGTGTTTAACGTCCAGCAACTGAACGGTCGGCTGCCTATGCCGGAAAAGGAAAAATCCGGCAGTTTGGAAAAAGCCGCTCAAATGCTGAAAAACGCCGGTATTGAGATAAAACCCGGAAGCGACGTGAAGGAGTACCGTGACGCTATAAAGAAGCTCACGGTCAAAGTCGCGGAAGAAACGGGTTTGACACAATACGTTCATACGCCCGAGCTTGTCGCGCTTCGTTACAGCATAGCGAGCACGATGGCCATGCGCGAAGCGGGTATTCCGGTGGAACAGACCGAAGGCGCTCCGACGAAATCCTGGGCTCAGAGCATAAAGCATGATCCCAAACAACTCTCAAAAGCCGCCCGTGACGGGAGCCTTCTTGCTGGGGCTGTCCTCGCGGATATGAGGGCAAAGCAAGAGGAACAGTCGTTTCAGGCAAGCCGGGAACGTGCCGAAGCCCAGAAAGGGAAGGAACTCGTCTCGGAAGCCGCAACTGTCCCCCGAGGGCTTGACTCCAACCTCCCCAACGCCGACCTATCGGGAGTGCAGGAGGGCGTTATCGCGGCGGCGGGCAAGGCGGCGTCGCAGGTGAACGACCTGCGGGCGTCCGCTTCCTCCAGGGAGGCGAGCGTGGGTGTCGATAAGATCGCGGCCGCCAGGAACGTCGCGAAAGAACAACTGGGCAAGGACGCGATAGTCACGAGCGCGCAACCGGGCAGGACGTACCAGGGGAATATAATCGGGATTTTGGGCGGTCTTACCAGTCCAGACAGATCGGCGATACAGGCGATTGGGGACAATCACGCGATTCTCCATGACATCCGTAATATCTCGGCTAACGCTCATCTCAAGATCGGCGACGACGTAAGCCTTGCCGTTGACGAACAGGGATACAGCTCAGTTCAGGCGAAAGACGAAAAACTGTCACAGAAACGGGAAGGGTTGAGGCGCTGATATGGCACGGAACGTCGTCAAAACGCGGGATTACTCGTTCCGCGGGTTAAAGCGCGAGGGCATAAGCTACAAGGTAAAGGCCATGATAATCCTCGCCGTCTGCCTGGTGCTGACCTTGCAGGCCACGGCTCAGTATGTCGCGTATGCTTTCGGGCACAATCCCGCGCTCGGATGGCGTTTTACGGTGAAGGGGTATTCGATATACCCCTTCTACCGCGCCCTATACTGGCTCTATGTCCTGATGTCCACATACGAGGAATCCCGCTCGAACGTGGCGGCGATGAGCGCTTTCGTATTTTCCTTCGGGCTGATACTCTCGGCGTTCGCCGCCAGGAGGTGCTATTTGAAGGGTAAAAGCGAGAGTTTGGAATCCCTGCACGGATCAGCGCATTGGGCCACGCTGAAAGAGATACAGAACGCCGGATTGCTCGACGGCGATGGAGAACCGTTCGATGAAGGCGTCGTCGTGGGCGGGATAAAGGTCGGCCGTGATGTGAAGATGATGCGTCATGGCGGCCGCTAGCATGTTTTGTGCTATGCGCCTACCAGGAGCGGCAAGGGGATATCGCTCGTGCTTCCCACGCTGCTTGACGGCTGGCGGCAGAGCGTGTTCGTACTGGACATAAAATCGGAGAATCACGCGCTCAGCGCCGGATATCGGACAAAGGAGCTTGGCCAAAAAATCCTCAAGCTCGACTTCACCGACCCTGACGCCCTCGAAAAAGGCACGTCCGCAACCTTCAACCCTTTGGAGGAAGTCAAGTTAGATTATACCTTCGAGCCGGGGAAGAAACTGCCCAACCATTTAGACCCGGAAATGCCGGCCTTCCGGCTCGTCCCGTCCGGCACGAACAGCGAGACCTCAAGCATTCAGCAGATAGTAGCCATCATCG
>JAIRKI010000123.1 GCA_031260185.1 Synergistaceae bacterium
GTCGAGCCATACAAAATCGGACAAAATAATGTCGTCCTGTATGTCTTCAAGTGTCAAAAAGAGCTTCCGCAACCGGTATCCGGACGTTGTAAAAGCATTCTTGTTGTTCCACGAATCCGCCGTGATACTGACGTGACGGAATAAGTTCAGACAGTATTCCATCCACTCGCTGATTGAAATTTTGCGCTCATCGAATATGGTTCCTGTTGTAGGTAGAAACGTTTTCCCACAGACACACATGTAACGTTGTATACCGCTTTTTGTGCGCCCACTCTTCTTAATTTTCTCCGACGCACAGAACGGGCATTTTCCGGCGAAAGCCTGGATATTTAACGCGATTTCTAATATAATTGATATTGATTCGATTGGGGGCACCCATCGCGGGCAATTTTTTGACGGGCTATTCTGAAAGATTGGTGGTGTTTGAATGAAACCGAGAATCGAGGAACAACGAAAATCCAAAAGACAGGATTTTCCTCTTGGAATAGTTCTTTCCCTTGTATTTTTAATATTGGGAGTAGCGGTGGTGTACGCTCTTCTGGTGGGCGGCAGGGCGCCCGAACCGAGGACTGAGCCGATCATCATCAGGCCCGAAAATTTCCCTTCCATCGTCTCCGAGACAACCGGGGAGAACTCCGGGATTTTGCGGGACGCTTCGGCAGACATGCCGATAATAGGCCCGATCAGCGGCGTGTCCGATGTTCCCGAAAGTACCGGTTCTCCCGCGGGCGATCAATTCTCCGACCCGGCCAAAAGAGCGGCCGCGTATAAAGCGAACAACGCGGCGCTCAGAAAAACGGTCGATCGATACGCCAAAACGCGGGAAAATCATTGCGCCGGGAAGGTAACCGTTCAGACGGCCGACACGCCGCTCAACGTGAGAAGCGGTCCTTCCACCGGAGATTCGGTGCTGACGAAGGCCGCGAAAGGATCGAAACAGAGCGTCCTCTTATGGGCGTCCGACATCGGGGATCAATCCGCGCGCTGGTTTCTCCTGGTCGACGACGGTACCAAAACCGTAAAAGGATGGGTCTCCGGGGAGTACTGCGAAACCTCGGACGTCGTCTTCGCGAAATAAAAATTTTTTTATTTTTATAACCGTTGGAGAGGAGTGCCGGGTATTTTTAAGGATCTTCCGACGAAAGAAAAACTGAAAGCGGCGGTCGTCGTTTTGGCGATAGCGGTGATGTGGTATGTATTTTTTCGCGAGGCGGAGCCTCCGGTGGTGACTGAGGATGATATCCCTTCCGCGGACGCGCCGTCGGCGGTTGCGCCGGAAATCGCGGAAAGCGTTCCTTCCGCCGATATCCGTGTCATTCCCAGATCGCGCGTGGCCGAGGACGCGGATGGCACGCTCATAGTGATAGACAAGAGCGACTTTACCATGGAGGTATTTCGCGACGGAAAGACCGTGGGACAGTACGGAATCGCGGCGGGCAAAAATACCGGCGACAAACGGATCGTAGGCGATTTGAGGACGCCCGAGGGCGAATTCCCGATAGTGCAGATACAGGACGCCTCAAAATGGACCCACGATTTCGGGGACGGCAACGGGCAGACGAAGGGCGCCTACGGGCCGTATTTCATCAGGCTCGGGACTCCCGGCTGGAGCGGTATAGGAATCCACGGAACCCACGCCCCCGGCTCAATAGGAACGAACGTCACCGAAGGTTGCATACGCCTCCGCAACGAAGATGTTCAGACGCTCCGGAATATGGTCAAAGTGGGGGACAAAGTTGTCATAAGGCGCTAAAAGTTCTTAATCTCGAATACGGCTGTGTTCGATGCGAGTCTGTAATGGAGCGCCTCTTCGGGTATCACTCCGCCGTATTTTTTCCGCCACTCTTCCAGCGCGTCCGACGAAATCGCGTTTTTGTAACGGTGAACTCCCCGAGTGAGCGTTTCCACGGTGATGATGCGATTTTCCCCGTCAAGCGAGAACCTTATGTCAATGACACCGTCCACTCGCGGCTGCCAGCCGCTTCCGACGCTTCCGGTCTGGTCGTTGGAGTACAGGGCAAAATCTCATCGTCCCTTTTCCGTACCTCGCATTCGAGCGCCCTCAGACCGTAAATCTCGTCGTTTTCCGGTATCAGTACCGGTTCGGATACGGCTTTTTTGAATTTGAACGACAGATATGTGATTTTCGCGGCAGTCGATCTCCCGGTGTATCTTGCCGGGACGCGGCGCGGCGTCATCGCCCCGAAAACGAACCAATTCTGGATTATGGTCTCGGGATCGGCGTCTTTCGCGTCCGTCAGAAGCTGCGCGGGCGTCCCGCTCGCGGCGATTTTGAACCTGTCGCCCGAAACGGCCTCTTGCGTCAGCGTCCGGCATTTTGTCTCAATCGCGTAAGTTATCTTGCAGACGGCGTTTTCGCGCCGGCCCATGCCCACGCGGTTGGAGAAAGATACCGACAGCGGCCCCGGCCAGTTGTAGGGGCTCACCGCGGGCATTCCGAAACATTCCATGTAATCCGTCTCGTCTTTCGGAAGGCCGTATCCCGAGTATTCGATCGGAGTCCGCAAAATCGAAAAAACCATTTCCGCCCTTGACAGAGCGGCGTCTAGATCGTCAGTATACCGCCTGATCTCTATGAGAAGATAAATCGTTCCGGCGAGCCCGAAGAGAAGCGCGGAAGTGATAAGCGACGAGACCAGCAATTCCGCGAGACTGAAAGCCCGCGATTTTTTCAGCGGCGGACAAATCATGCAAACCATCCTCCTCGCGTATCTTCTACTGAAAGGCCGTCAATCCCGCCGAAGCCGCGCGCCGGCACATCATATATTATACGAAATACAGGAATTATTCAGTCTTTGATGCAAAGTTTGGAATTTTACCCGCAAACAAACCGCCGCGACTCAACCCGTCGCGCGCGTTACGGCCTCGATTTTTTTCTCTCTCAGCCACGCGCCGCGCGACGGGCCTTTCAGATAATCGGGGATGGCGTCGCCCGTCACACTGCCCATCGCTTCCAGCAATTTCGGGGCGCGCTCCAAAAACGGCGGCGTTCCGCAAGCGTCGGCGCGCGCAATGGCGATGATTCCGTCCAGGGCGAGCGGGTGATTGCGGATTCGTTCCATGAAGTCGGCGATTTCTTCGGGTTTGCTGATGTTATGGATTCGCGAGCGCTCCGTTATCGCGAATTCGGCGCACCGCGTCCACAGCGACGGCAGCGGCATCCGGGCGTTCCACTCGCGGAGAGCTGTCATGCCCGGACCCATCGCGAGAGCGGCGAAACGCGCTTCCGTCCTGGCGGTCATCGCGGCGGTTCTGTCGAGGACTTGCATAGCGCGATCGAACGAGTCGTTCTCGGGATGACGCCGCTCGTCCGCGTTTATCCCGGCGAGGGACGCGATTTGCGGATACGCCGCGCCCAAGATGCCCGCTTCTTTCAAACGGCGAAAGAATACGGACGGCGCGTCGCACCTCAGCGCCTCGCGCAGCTCGTTTGTGAGACGCTCGCCGGGCTCCCGCGCCAATTCATCGCGGCATTTTTCCATCAGTCGAATCGTGCCCGGCTCTATCGCGTAGCCGAACTGAGCCGAGTGGCGCGCGGCGCGAAGCGCGCGGACGGGGTCGTCCGCGAAGTGTTCCGACGTAGCGCGGATGACGCGCCGCGCGATGTCGCGCGCGCCTCCGTAGGGGTCGATCAGCTCCCCCGTTTCGAGCGACTTCGCCATGCTGTTCATCGTGGTATCGCGGCGGTATAAATCGTCCTCTATAGTGATGCCGGGAGACGCGGATATCCCGAAACCCAGGTGGCCCGGGCCGGTTTTTCTCTCCCGCCGCGCGAACGCGACCTCGCGCATGTCTCCGTCCACTTCGAGCAGGTACACCGGAAAACCTCGCCCGACGCGCATCGCTCTCGGAAAAGTGACAGTGAAAGCGACCTCGGCAATGCCAGTTACCACGTAATCCCTGTCGCGGGGCAACGCGCCCCGCAGCTTGTCGCGTACATGACCGCCGGCGATGAAAGCGCGGCCGCCCGTTTCCCGGACGGCGCGCGCGAATTCGATTTCCGTCAATTTTTATCCGTCGAGTACAGCGTTCGTGTCGGCGTAAACGCTCTCCAGGCCGAACGCTTTCGCCACCGGCTTCACCGTCAGTCTGCCGTCGCGGATCGCGAGCCCGCGTGCCAGCGCTTCGTTTTCGCGGCAGGCTTCGATCGCGCCGCGGTTCGCTATTCGCAGCCCGTATTGAACCGTCGCGTTGGACAGCGCCATCGTCGATGTGCGCGAGTAGGCCCCCGGCATGTTCGCCACGCAGTAATGCACCACGCCTTCCTCCGCGTATACGGGATTGTCGTGGTTGGTGGCCCGCGACGTCTCGGAAACGCCGCCCTGATCGATCGCGACATCCACGAAAACGGAACCGGGACGCATGGAACGCAGATGTTCCCTTTTTATCAGTTTCGGCGCGGCGGCGCCGCCGCGAATCAGCACGGCGCCTATCACTATGTCGGCGTCCTTTATTTCGCGTTTTATGGCGTGCTCGTCGCTGTATACGGACACGCAGTTGAGGGGCAGTATATCGGAGAGGTATTCGAGGCGCTTATGGTCGATGTCGGTGACGACCACCATCGCCGACAGCCCCGCCGCTATGCGGGCGGCGTTCGCGCCGACCGTGCCTCCGCCGACTATGAGTATCCTCGCCGGGGCGACGCCGGTGACGCCCGTGGGCAAAATGCCGCCGCCGCCGAAATTGCGGCCCAGATACGTCGCTCCCATCAGGACTGACATGCGGCCAGCGACCTCGCTCATGGGTTGGAGCAGAGGCAGGCCCCAGGGCTCCTCGACCAGTTCGTAGGCTATGCAGACGGCCCTCGATTTCAGACACGCCTCGGTGAGCGCCCTGCTCGCCGCGAAGTGGAAATAGGTGAAAATTATCTGACGCGGCCTCATGAGCGGAAATTCTTCCGGCAGGGGTTCTTTCACCTTGACGATCATGTCGCACTTTTCCCAGACCGCGCCCGCAGAATCGAGCACCGACGCCCCGGAGGCGATATACTCCGCGTCCTCGAAACCCGATTCGCGGCCGGCGCCGCGCTCGACGAACACCTCGTGCCCGCGCCCGATGTACGACGCGGCCGCGGCCGGAGTTACGCCGACCCTGTATTCCCTGTTCTTTATCTCCTTCGGACAGCCGATTCTCATCTTGAAACATCCCTCCGTCCTTCCGCCGAAATTGCCGGTCGCGCCGTCACGTGAGCGAACGTACGGCAATTCATGATATTTTCACAGCCAAACCTCAAGCGCTGTTTTATTTTACGATAAAAACACGCGAATCGCCATTTTTTTGAGATATACTCGCAAACAAAAAAAATTTGCCGAAACTCATCCGCGTGTCCGGAAGACTACTCCATTTGCCTTCGTATGCTCCCGCGGGATTGGCAAAAGTTTTTGCTTGTGAGCATAACAATTCAAAAACCCGAAATTTATTCCAGAAAAAAATTCGTAATTATTCAGTCGTGTTTTCCCGCTCTAAAATTCCCCAGGACACCTGTTCTATCAGCAGGTGTCGCGTAAATATATCTTATTTTCCGCTGACTGTCTACACTCGTGAAAAAATTTGTCGCCGGACTATGAAAATGTCCCCGGCCCCTTTGTCGAGATTGTGGAGGAGGGAGAGGCGGAGAGGGCGGCGCGGAAAATTTGTCGGTAATTGAGATAATGGGGAGATGAAGAACAGTGGCGATATCAAATTGAGCATAAAACAATCAAGGAAGGTTTTAGCCATCGAATGTCTGTATTCAGAGGAGATGACAAATTCGGAAGCCGCGCCATTGCTTGGATTATCGATAAGACAGGTTCAACGGCTCAAGAAAAAATTC
>JAIRKI010000026.1 GCA_031260185.1 Synergistaceae bacterium
GGTGGAGAATAATTGGGCGTCGATCGCGGGAGACGCCATCGCGCGCCGAAGCAGGCCGCGTTCTTTCGAGGACGGCGTGCTCGTCGTGGCCGTCCAAAATAAACTTGTCCAGCAGGACATCAATTTCAGGAAGAGCGCGATAATAAAGGAGATAAACGCGAACACCGTTTTGGCGTTGAGGGATATCAGGGCGGAAGTAGGTTTGCCGCTAAAAAAAGCGGGCGCGCGCGATGGGGGAAAAAAACGGAGGAGCCGGGCGCAGCCGGCCGCGAACGGGCCGGAACTCGAACGCATGAAAAGCGAGATCATGGAACGTCATCCTGCTCTGAGCGAGGAACTGGCCGAGGCGATAGCGCGATGCCGCGCTTCGGGACATAAAGCGCGGCAGAGGTGATTCTGTGTTATACTTAGCGCGTTCTTCATGTGTGACGGACAGACGTGCATGGCGGCAAAAAAAGGGGCAGTGATGTGTTGGCGAATTTACCAATGCTCAAAATAGGCGCACATACTCCAAAATATCCGATAATCCAGGGCGGCATGGGAGTGAAGGTATCCAGTTCCAGGCTCGCGGGCGCTGTCGCCGCGAACGGTGGCATCGGAACCATAGCTAGCGTGGGTTTGGCCTGCGACCACCCTCTTTTCGACGGCGGAAATTATTTCGACATAAACGAAATCGCTATGAGCGAGGCGGTCGAGGCGGCTAGGACGCGCGCGCCCGCCGGCGTGATCGCGGTGAACTGCATGACGGCGCTGACCGACTACGACAGACAGGTAAAGAGCGCCTGCGCGGCGGGGGTGGATATTATCTTCTCGGGCGCGGGGCTTCCGATGAAATTACCCGAATACACGAAGGATTTTCCCGACGTGGCGCTGGTTCCCATCGTCAGTTCCGTGAGGGCGGCCGACCTCGTTATCCGCAAATGGAAAAGGCAGTACGACAGACTGCCAGACGCGATAGTGGTCGAGACTCCCCTTTACGCGGGGGGGCATCTCGGGGCGACCAGAATGGAGCACGTGACGGACTCGGCTTTTTCGCTCGAACATGTGGTTCCCGAATTGGTGAAGTATCTGGAGGATAATTCAGAAGCCGATATACCGGTTATAGGCGGGGGCGGGATTTGGGACCGCGCGGACATGGACGGAATATTCGCCTTGGGCGCGAGAGGCGTCCAAATGGGAACCCGCTTCGTGTGCGCCGAGGAGTGCGACGCGTCCGACAGGTTCAAACAGGCTTACATCGACGCCAAAGAGGAAGACATCACCGTGATAATGAGCCCCGTCGGCATTCCGGGAAGGGCGCTCAAGACGCCTTTTCTGGAAAAATATATGTCGGGCGGGGCGCGGAGCAAGCCATGCATGGCGGCTTGCCTGTCGCATTGTAAATATCTGGAGAACGGAGAGACGTTCTGCATCGCCCAGGCATTGGTCGACGCTTATCTCGGCGATTGGGAGAACGGTCTTTTCTTTGCCGGCAGCAACGCGTGGAGGTGCTCCAAAATAGATACGGTGGCGGGGATATTCGAAGAACTCGCCGGTTGAGGGAAAAACTCCGTGGGCAAAAGCCAGTTTTCCCTCTTCAGGTCGCGAAAATTCCTGCCTTTGTTCATAACCATGTTTCTGGGGGCGTTCAACGATAATTTTTTCAAGAGCGCCATGGTCATACTGATAACTTACCGATTGGCCGACGAGTCGGGCATTGACGCGCGCATCGCGGTCACCTCCGCGGCGGGCGTCTTTATTTTGCCTTTCGCGCTCTTCTCCGCCATCGCGGGACAAATGGCCGATAAATACGAGCGCTCGTCATTGGTCCGAAAGGTCAAAATATTGGAGATAGCCGTGATGGGCGGCGCTGTGGCGGGATTCCACTCCGCAAGCGTATGGCTTCTGCTGGTGGTGTTGTTTCTCATGGGCGCACAGAGCGCCTTGTTCGGGCCTCTGAAGTACAGCATCCTGCCCCAGCATCTGGAGACGGGCGAACTGATAGGCGCAAACGCACTCATCGAAACGGGGACGTTTTTGGCCATACTGCTCGGCACAATATTCGGAGGCGTCTTCGTCCTGGGGGAATGGGGGCTCGTGACGGTCAGCTTCCTGGTGGTCGGCATAGCGGTTCTGGGTTGGGCGGCAAGCCTGTTCATCCCGCCGACGCGGGTCGTCGATCCGTTTCTCGAATTTCGGTTCAACATTTTCGGCGAGACGTGGAAACTGATAAAAAACGTATGGCCGCGGCGCGACATATTTCTGCCGATAATGGCGATATCCTGGTTTTATTTTGTCGGCACGATATTCCTGTCGCAGTTTCCGCTTTACGCCAAGACGGTCATGGGGGCGGACGAGATGGTGGCCACCCTGTTTCTGGCCGTTTTTTCGGTGGGCGTCGGCGCGGGGTCGCTTGCCTGCGACGGATTGCTGAAAGGCGAGATCTCCGGGAAATACGTTCCGTGGGCCGCGTTGGGGATCGCCGCTTCGAGCGTGTCGCTTTATTTCGCCGGCATCCGCGAGACGGCGGCGGAAGACGCGCTGATGAGTGTCGGGCAGTTCGTCCTCGTCCCGCAAAACCTGGCGGTTTTGTCGTGCCTTCTCGCGATATCGTTTTTCGGAGGGCTTTATATCGTGCCGCTGTACGCCATCATCCAGAGCAGAAGCGGCGAGGACGAACTCGCCGGCGTGACCGCGTGTTGCAACGTAACGGATTCGGTGTTCATGGCGATGTCATCGCTGGCCGCCGCCGCGATGCTGCGCGCCGGTTTCACGATACCGCAAATTTTCCTCGCCACCGCGGCGCTCACAATAGCCGCGTCCTTCGCGATAAGGGCGGCGGTGCGCGACCGGACGCGAAAAAACGGGGAAGTTTCGGAGAAATAATCCTATATTCTCAAAAAATTAACTGCCAACGAGCCGGTGACGCATAGCCGTCCGCCCATGGCGACCAGAGTGTCGCCCGTGATGACGGTTTTTTCGTTCCGCGCGAACAGGGATATGTGTCCCGGGGGTATTGTTATCTCTGGAGCCGGTGAACGGACTTGGACCGTTGACCTGCGCATTACGAGTGCGCTGCTCTACCAACTGAGCTACACCGGCATTAATAAATAATTCTACATCATTTTGCGTGGCATCGTCAACAACGTTATTATGCCCTGAAACCGCGGGGTCGTTTCTGCTAGCATTGAACCATCGGCAAAACGGTCAAAAAAGGCCTTTTGACATCATGGGGAGAACGTTACGCGAGAACGGTGACCATATAAAAACCGCTCCGCCAAATGGATGCTGAGGAGCGGTTTTTATGTTTCGGGAGATCAGTCTCTCGAAATCAACTGTTTTTCTGTCTGCCGGCTATTATTTTAAATATTTCATCCCTCGCCGGCTGATAGTAAGGGTTGATATTGAGCGCCGCGTTGAACCAAGCTTCGGCAAAATTCGCGTCGCCCGTCATCAACGCGGACTTCCCGGCCCAATATGGGGACAGGTAGTTGCCGTAGTAGAGAAGCGCCTGTTCCGCGAACGCGATGAACGCTTCCTTGTAACGTTCCTTCGAGTACATATCCCACGCGTATCTATGCTGAATTTCCAGCGTGTGCATCTCAGTCTGCGTTATGGGAAACGCGCGAATCAACCTCACATCGGTAATTTCATTCACGTCAAAGTCATACGGAATTGGTATGTAAGGCGGCGCGAGTGGTTCCGCCGCCGGAAAAATATTCTGGCCGGGGCCGGGCAAAACTTGCGAAGACGCGTTGAGCGCCCCGATTTCGTAATAGTAATGGCCTGGTGATTGCAGCTTGGTGGGTCGGTCGATCTCCGGCAGCTTCCATGGGTAATAATATTGAACCACGACGCCGGGCGGGTTTATCGCCGGCGCGACACGTATCCATCTCCCGTAATAACCCCTGAGCCTGGGTTTTGCGGGAGTCGTGTCGAACACGGCAAACTTCAAGTGATTCGCGCTCGCGGCCGTTATGGACATTACCCTGTCGCCCGGCTGGATCACCCAGCCTTTGCTTGGCGATACCACCACGCATTCGCTGTTTGACGTCGAGATGTTTTTCACCTCGAGAACCGCTGTGGGAATTTTGTAACGTCCGATCAAAATCCCATTTGCGTCCGTGAGATCTCCTCCGTCGTAATAAACGAGGAAAAAATCCCCGATTTTGATTCCGTTCGACACGCCCAGGTTTGTCGTGTAAAGATCGGCGGTTATCGCGTAAACGACGCCCTCGGGGAAACCGGGCCCTATCGCGACAAATTTTCCGGCGGCAACGGCAGAACTTGAAAGAACAACGAACAGCGATACAAGAAACAAAATCCAATACGCACGCTTTCTCACCTCAATCCACCTCCGATTCCGATTCTGATTCCGGCGGATAATAACGATATCCCGTGTAGGGCTCTCCGCCGGGAGATGATGAATAGCGACTGAAATCCATGAGCGAAGTGTCAAGGAGCGACTGATTAGTATCCGCCTGCGGCACTTCATTCGGCGCGGGCGCGTTCGGAACGGGCTGAGCCTGCGGCGCTCCGTAGTTCGGCGCGTATTGCGGCGACTGCGTGCGCGGCGCGGTTTGTACCTGCGGCACTCCGTAATTCGGCGCGGGCGCGTTCGGAACAGGTTGAGCCTGCGGCGCTCCGTAGTTCGGCGCGTATTGCGGCGACTGCGTGCGCGGCGCGGCCTCTGCCGGTGACGCGCCAAAATTCGGCACAGATATATTTGAAGCAGGCCGAACTTGCGGAGCCGCAGATAAAGATGTGCGATAGTTAGATACAGGCATACCTGCGATAGGTTTAACCTGCGGCGCGTTAACATTTGGCGTGTAGTCAGGTATCGTCATGCTCGTAATAGGCTGAACCTGTGGTACCGCAGGCAAAAGTGAACGATGGTCGGGCGCGGGCGCCACCGGCAGAGACGCGCGGTAGTCGGGCGCCGGCATACTCGCGACGGGCTGAACCTGCGGCGCCGGCGCGCGCGGAGCCAGTTGTATCGGTTGTGCCGGCGGCGCGCTGTAGGCCGGTGCCGGGATACTTGTGACAGGTTGTGCCGGCGCCGCCGCGGGCAAAGACGCGCGCTGGTCAAGCGTCGGCATGTTCGCGACAAGTGGAATCTGCGGCGCGGGCGCTACCGGCAAAGACGCGCGGTAGTCGGGCGCCGGCATACTCGCGACGGGCTGAACCTGCGGCGCCGGCACGCGCGGAGCCAGTTGTATCGGTTGTGCCGGCGGCGCGCTGTAGGCCGGTGCCGGGATACTTGTAACAGGTTGTGCCCGCGGCGCCGCAGGCAAAGGCGCGTTATATTCGGGCGCTGAGATATTCGTAACGGGCGCGGAAATATTCGTAACAGACCCGGAAATATTCGTAACAGACCCGGCGATGTTCGTAACGGACGTGGAGATATTCGTAACGGACTGAGTCATTGGCGTCACGGAATAATCCTGTTCTTGTTCCTGCGCCCCATGATAAGTGGCAACCCTCATATACTTGGCCCTTGTCGCGGACACCGGAAAAACCTTACCTCCACTATTGATCGCCCATTTCGTGTTCGTTGGGGTAATGGCGGAGTTTGTCGACGGTGCCTCGCTTACATTAACATACGTCACACCGTCATCGGGTACAGCGGCGGCGGAGATATTCGCCGTATTGACAGAAACGCTCAGCATCAATGCTATGTAAATCGCCTTCCTTGGCATTTTCACCTCTATTACCTCCCGCTGCTACCAAATCGTCTTGGGATGCGCATACGAATAATAGTAGGGCGTTGCCGGAGTATAGGCAGGAGCGTATACCGGCGCGTGATACGGAATATACACTGAAACAGCGACTGGAAGATTGACCGGAACCGGATTTGAAGCGTAGATCGGGGCCGAAGAGTAGGCCTGAGCAGGGAAGTAACCAGACGCCGACGTGTAATATGGCGATGGCACGCCATAATACCCATACGGCGCTACGTATGAGTAAGCGACTCTATACGGCGGCGGCGTACTTATCCATGCGGCCGAAGCCTCCGACACAAGGAACACGACAGACAGACAGACAGACAGACAGACAGACTTCGATGCAAATTTCTTACCAACTTCATTTTACTTACCCCTCCTTAGATTTGTGTTGCGTTTCGCGTCATGCGAGATGATTATATCAAAAATTATTTTTTGCGCAATACATTAGCGAATAAATTTTTTATTTTTTTATTCCTGTTAATTGCAAACGTAAATTTTACCCCGTTGGGCGGGCGGAGTGGAATTTAGCGTTACGAGCGTTTACACACCCTTTTTATCTGTGAGAAATCACTCCAATATCATACATATCCCTGTCGGTTATATTCGCGGTCACTGGCAATCTCTCCCAAGCAAGATCGTTTAGTTCGAAGAGGGCGAAAAAAAACAGGGAGCAAGCTCCCTGTACCCTCTTTAAACTTCAAAAAATTTTTTTTAATTTTCCGTCCTCTTTACATCGGCCGGGGAGACGGCAGGCATGTACCGTTTTCTCGCCCGCTTCTCGGCTCTTGCCGCGGCGTCCATGAGATCGACGCTTCCCATCCACATATAGCGTGTCAGCGAGGCGAAGGCGGCCAGCGACGGAGTATCGGCCTCGTTCCACGCAAAATCCCTGTCGTTCAGCACTTCGGCCATACTCTCCAGCGCGTTGTAAAGTATGTCGTCATAGGCCGCTTTTTCCCCCGGCCGGCTGTTCTTCAGCCTCACTCTCGCCCACTCGTCCCCTGTCCAGAAATAGACCTCGTAGGGGCGCGGTCCATTCCACGCGACCGGCGTCCTCGGCTCCATCAGTATGCCCATTCTGTCGACACTGAAGCGCCGGCGCGATATCTCGTTCCATCGCTCGCTCTGCATCCAGGCGACCGTGGCGCCAAGCGGCTCGGGAGGATACGGCTCGTATTGAAGGTACGCGCCCGTCGCGGCGTCGGCCAACCCCCCGCGCCTCGGCCCTTCCGCTTCGACGAGGATTGGGAACGATATCACAACGGGTTCGAGGAGAAGATTGGCTGGGAGAGGCGGTTTCACAGGCAGCACCGACATCGACGGACGTGGCTCCTTCCTCTGCCGTTTCGTGAGACGGGGTCTGGGCTCCAAACCGCTGGGCGTCTTGACGAGATCGGCGTAATAGGGATCTATATCCAGAACTATATTCACAGCGATTTGCGCCCTGTCGTAGTCTCCCATGGCGTGATGGGCGCGCGATATCAGATACCAGCCGTCCGCCGAGTGCGGATTCGCGTCGAGAAAACCGGTCAATACGTTGACCGCGCTTTGGAACCTGCCGTTCTCCACCAGATTGCGGCCGACCGTGAGCGTCGTGTTGATCATGTCTTCGCTCGCGGCTCTCGCTGCTTCCTCGGCTTCTCTGCGCTTCGCCTCGGCGGCCGCCTTCTCTTTTGCCGCGGCTTCGCGTTTCGCTTTTTCGCGGGCTTTTCTGGCGGCCTCGGCCTTGCGCCGCCGTTCGCGCCGCGCAGCTTCTTCCTTCTCACGCTCGGCCGCGACCCTGGCGGCCTCGCTCGACGGACTTTCCGATACGCTCTCGTCCGGCGGAGAGTTTTGGTCCGCGCCCGACCGGCTTACCGGCGCGAAGGTAAAATACCCGGCCGTCAACAGAAAAACGAGAAACAGGATAAAAAATTTTTTTATTGTTTTTACGATTGTTTCGGCATCACCGGCGCCGGGCATCGCGATCCCCTCCTTTAGTTTTTAAAACGCGCTCTTTGCCTTGCGAGGCTCGCGAAGAGGCGCGGACAACGCGTCGCCGATCTGTATGGGCGCGCCGCCCGACTCCTTGACGATCTCGACCACACTGTCCCGTCCCTTGACGAATATCACGCGCACCCGCGCCACTATCTGCGGAAAGTGCATTTCAGAGGTATCGGGCGCGACAGTGCGCACCGAGGAGGCTCGCGTCACGGAGAGAATGTCGCCGACTTTCACGCTGTCCTCCGCTCCGAGGTCGATGTGGTATATTTTGTCCCTCTTCTTCCCCGGCACCGACAGCGAACCGTCCACGCGCTCGGCGCGCGCGACGACGCGCCCGACTATACGGTATCCGTTGTAGCCGTCCAATACCTCGTCCAGGGCCTCGTCCAGGGCGTGCCGCAGAGCGGGCCAATAGGGACTCTTTTCGAACTTCTCCCAATAAACCGGCCCCCGCTCCATTATGTCGTTGTACAGCACGTAATATCTGTTGTCGCGCTCCCGCACCACCGTATCGTAGATGAGCCTCTTCGACGCGTTGTACACATATATGTGCAACACCGCGTCCCAGCGCACCATGGAACCCAGGATATCCTTTTTATGATAGTTGAACTGTTCGAGGTTGGTTCGGATCACGAGGTCGTTGCGCGACGACCCGGTCATATCCCACCAGTCCGGGCCCGCGCCCGACACCTGTTCGACATTCACGCGCGGTATCTCGCGCATTCGCCTCAGCATGTGGTTGGTCATTTTTTCCGGCAGGATATCTCCGGGGTAATACCTGTTCATCCAGACGCGGAACTCCGTGTTGTTGGCGACGGGCGTAACGAGGGCCACTGAAACGCGCTCGCCTTTGTCGAGCGCGACGGCTTCGGCCGCGCGCGTCCATAATACGGCGCACGCAATCACCGCCACGGCCGCGTGAAACGTTAATCTCGCCGCGAGTTTCATGATATTTATTTTTATTCCGAACTTCATCGCGCAACACCCTCCATCATTGTTTGACGGGTTTATTATCAGTATCGGCAACCGGACGGGAAATAATTAAACCGTAATTCCCGCCCGAATTTTTATAATGGCCTCGCAAAATAGGACCACCCATTAAGGAGGTGTGCAAAAATAAACTTTACAAGTTCGGCAAAACTATGTAATTCCATTCACCGTGAAATCCTTCGAACACCGGCGGAACCAAATCTCCGTTCAATCTCGCCGACGAGAGGATGGAAGTACGTTCAAAACGAACGTCCGGCATATAATCAGATAACCGGCTCATGTTCCGATATAAATGATTTGGCCTGCTCGTTTATGTATTCGAATTGCGCGTTCCTGTCAGGATGGCCTTCTTTCAGGGCAAGGTCTTTTTTGTTGTTTGCGGACTATACCCCATTCCCTTCAACAAGTCGCGTACTGTCCGGAACGATACTTGACCTCCCCTCTCGTTTAATATCTGTTGCGGCTTCCTTACGCTTTTGCCCGTCCACGGTAACGGGTTCTCGGGGTTGCCCTTTGGTTGCCCTTTGTGTGCGGCTCAATGATTGATTCCAAATCGGTAAGTATGCCGGGATATATTTCCACAGTCTTTTTTCGTCAGCCGCCTTTCCTTCGGCTGCGTTCCACATCCAATGCCGTAACGGACTGTTCCTGTCTGTCTTTGATCCCCCGGGTGATCGTCAATCTTGAAACTCCGGATATCCCGCTAACTTGGCTTA
>JAIRKI010000006.1 GCA_031260185.1 Synergistaceae bacterium
ATTACCCCGTTGTACCGGAAGAACATGTTTTATCTTATTGTATTGGTCTAAAGTAAGTTTCATGCATAATTTATAACTCTATTCTTGTATAGCGTCAACACGCCCTAGAAATGGAATTATATGAAACCGCTATAAAATTCGGGAATATGACGAGGAAAGACATATGTCTATGTCGAAAAGCGAATTTCGGGCAGAGGTGCGCGCTGATTCTCTTTGTGCAAGGAAGGATCAGAGAACTCCGCCGGAAGAGCCAATGATGAGTATGCGGAGAACAACCGCGATTTCACTCACAATACATTGTGAAACTCGCAGGCATAGCCAAAAAAAGCCAAAAATATGGCTAACGCCCGCGATTTTAGCTGTGAATATCAATGCAGGCGGTTTAAAGAAACCTTCACTCGTCGTCCGGGGCGGTCGACAGGATGAAGAGCGTTTCCAGCTGGTTTTGTTTCACTCTTGACGGCGCGCCCGAAAGAGGGCACTGCGCTTTCTGGTTTTTGGGGAACGCCATGACGTCGCGGATTGATTTCGCTCCGCATATCAACATGACGAGCCTGTCCAGGCCCAGAGCTATGCCGCCGTGCGGCGGGGCGCCGTGCGCCAGCGCGTCCAGCAGGAAACCGAACCGCTCCCTCGCCGTTTCCGGCGTGATCCCCAGCGCGTCGAACGCCGCCTGCTGAGTCTCGGGATCGTGAATCCTTATCGAACCGCCGCCCAATTCGGAGCCGTTCAATACTATGTCGTATGCGCGCGCGAGCACCCGCGCAGGGTCGGATTTCATGAATTCCGCGTCCTCCGGCACATGTGACGTGAAAGGATGATGCACAGCCGTCCACCGGCTTTCTTCCTCGCTCCATTCGTAAAGCGGGAACTCGGTGACCCAGAGAAATTTCCAGCCCTCGCGCGCCAGTCCGAAGGCGCACGCGGTTTCGAGCCTGATTTGCCCCAATATTTCGCAGGATGCCGTCCACTTTTCGCCGCTCATGACGAACAGGACGTCCTGTTGCGTTATGCCCGATTTTTCGGCGAGCGCAAGCAGAGCGTCTCCGCTCAAAAATTTTACGAGAGGGCCCTTCAGGGCGCCGTCTTTCATCTGGAAATTGGCCATGCCGGCCGCGCCCAGCTCTTTGGCCCGGTTCTCCCACTCGTCCAGCTCCCTGCGCGACAGCGAGCCCCCTCCGGGCAGAAGAAGACCCTTCACCGCGCCCCCGGAGGCTATCGTCCGGGCGAACGGATTTTCGCCCTTCCTGAAAACGTCCGTGATGTCGATTATCTCCATGTCTATCCGCAGGTCGGGCTTGTCGCTGCCGTAACGCTCCATCGCCTCTTTCCACGTGAGGCGGGGAATGGGAAGCGTGATATCCGCCCCGGCTGTCTCCCTGAACAGGCCGGCGAAGTAGTGTTCGATGAGCGATATTATGTCGTTCTCGGTCACGAAACTCATCTCGACGTCTATCTGGGTGAATTCGGGCTGCCTGTCGGCCCTTAGATCCTCGTCGCGGAAACATCTGGCTATCTGCATGTATTTGTCGCAGCCGCTCACCATCAAAATTTGCTTGTATATCTGCGGCGACTGTGGAAGCGCGTAAAATTCCCCGGGGTTCACGCGGCTCGGGACGAGGTAGTCGCGCGCGCCCTCTGGCGTCGATTTCGTGAATATCGGCGTCTCCACTTCGAGAAAACCGTTTTTGTCGAAGTAGTCGCGCGTGTATTTGAGTACGCGATGACGGACGCGCAGGTTTTTTTGCATTCCCTCGCGGCGCAGGTCGATGTAGCGGTATTTCATCCGTAAGTCCTCGTTCACGCCGTCCGCCCCGTCGGGGTCGAACGGGGGCAACGCGCTTGGGGAAAGCAGGACGAAATCGCTCGCGACGAGTTCAACCTCGCC
Source organism: Synergistaceae bacterium (assembly GCA_031260185.1). Classification (GTDB taxonomy): domain Bacteria; phylum Synergistota; class Synergistia; order Synergistales; family Synergistaceae; genus JAIRKI01. Next base: position 1,889 of record JAIRKI010000006.1, read on the forward strand.
GGTGGGCAGATTGGCGTTCTCCGTCCCTTCCGGGCGTTTGCGGAGCGTGCCGCGCACGGCGAGCACATACTCGCCGCGCAGGTCTTTCGCCCGCGCGTGCGCGTCGGGCGTCGTCTCGGGGTTGAACACTATCTGGCACACTCCCGTATAATCCCACAGCTCTATGAAGATGATGCCTCCGAGGTCGCGTCTCGCGCGTAGCCAGCCGTTCAGCACGACCTCCCTGCCCGCGTCGGCCACGCGGGGCTCGCCGCATTTGACGGTTCTTTTCCACTCGTCGGTAAATTTTCCTGATATCATTTCGATTCCTCTTTCCGCGACGCGATTCTTTCGAGCTTTTCGAGAGCGGCGGCGCGCGGCGAGGTCTCCTGCGTCCCGTCGCTCATGTTTTTGACGGCGACCGTGCCGGAGGAAATTTCATCCTCCCCTAGTATGCAGACGAACTTCGCGCCCGCCTGCGACGCGATTTTCATCTGGGATTTCATCGAACGCCCCATGAAATCCAGGTCGGCGGACACGCCGCGCGAGCGCAGGTCATGAGCCAGCGATAAGGCCTCGTTCTCCGCGCCCTGTCCCGACGTTACCACGTAGACGCGCGGCGCGGGCTCGCGGCCCATGTAAGCGCCCTGCGCCTCCATCGTTATGACTATCCTCTCTATGCCGGACGCGAAACCGACGCCGGGGACGGACGGGCCGCCGATCGACTCGGCCAGGTTGTCGTAGCGCCCTCCGCCGCACACCGCGTTCTGCGCGCCCAGGTCGCCCGACAATATCTCATACGCGGTTTTGGTGTAATAGTCGAGCCCGCGCACCAGCCTGTTGTCGAGCCTGATGTCCGCGCCAAGGTTTTCGAGCCCTCTCGTTACGGCCCTGAAATGGGCGCCGCATTCACCGCAGAGGGAATCCGTCACGGCCGGGGCGTTTTCGGTGAGCTTCCGGCATTCGTCGTTTTTGCAGTCGAGCATCCTCAGAGGATTTCTGTCGAAGCGCGATTTGCATGTCTCGCACAGCGAGTCGAAGCCGGACGCGAAATATTTTTTCAAAGCCTCGCGGTAGACCGGCCTGCATTTAGGACAGCCAACCGAGTTCAGTACGACCTGAAGGTTCGACAGCCCCAGCCTGCGGTAAATTTCCATCGACAGGTCTATTATCTCGACGTCGGCCATCGGGCCGGGCGCGCCCAGGGTCTCGAAATCTATCTGCGCGAATTGGCGGTAACGGCCCTTTTGCGGGCGCTCGTAGCGGAACATTGGGCCCCGGCCCCAGAGTTTGACCGGCTGAGGGCCGCGGCGCATGTCGTGTTCGCGGTAAGCCCGCATGACGGACGCGGTGAGTTCCGGGCGCAATGTCACGCTCCGCCCGCCCCTGTCGGTGAAGGTGTACATCTCCTTCTCGACGACGTCGGTAGTGTCGCCTATCCCGCGGCTGAAGAGTTCCGTATGCTCGAAGATCGGGAGCATGACCTCCCTGAAACCGAAATCATCCGCCGCGCTCGCGGCGACATCCATCACGCGGGCCCATTTCCACGACTCGCCGCCGAGGATATCCCTCGTCCCCCTGGGCGCTTTTATTGCTTCCATAGACAACGATTCCCCCATAAAAATAAATTCATCATAAAATATATTACCACAAACGCGCGGCGCGCGGTTCGGTGGCGTTATTCACGTTATTATAGTATCATTGCGGCGCGGGTTTATTTTGTTCTGCCGGGGGGCTGCGGAATGAGAGTCACGCTTGACGGCGCGGAGATACCAATCGACGACAATTCGTCCGCTGGCAAAGAGGCGATATTCGAGGCCGCGCGGGAAATCGCCGTCTCGAACAACAGCGTCGTCGTCGGGATAACCGTCGACGGCGTTCAGATAGCGGACGAGACGGCGTTTTTGTCGCTCTCGGGGGGTATAGACATCCGGTTCACCTCGCAGCCGATAATAGAACTCGTCAGGGAATCGGTCGAAGAGGGGCAAAGATACATTCCGGCGCTGCTGAAAGGCCTGGAGGGAATCGCGACCATGATAGAGGAAGGCCGCGAGGTGGACGCGCGGATCCCATTCAATCAGGCCGTCGAGGGCATCAACTGGCTCGTCGGGGTGTTCGCCAAAAGCCGCGCTTTGCTCGGGATAACAGCGGACGTGTTTCCGTCAGGCAACTGGAACGACGATTCGAGGCGTCTCAACGAAACGCTCGGGGAAATGGTATCGGCGATGGAGAGCGGGCGAATGATGAGCATGGCTTACATAATCCGCGAACGGCTCGTCCCGGTGATGGGAAAATTCGCGTCGTACTGGTCGGACATCTCGGTATGGATTGAAAGCCCGCTTCAATGATCCGAAAGTGAAAAAATCGCCGCTGATTTGGGATTTCGCGTTGCGCGACGCCGCGGTCCGCGGCGCCGTTGAAAGTGTCAAAAGGGGTTCGGGTTCTTGTCGTTGAAAAAAGGTCTCGCGTTCTTCGTTCTGTCGGCGCTCGCGGTATGCGGAGCGATATTGTTTTTCAGCATGGACGGGGCGTCTTTGGAGATATTCAAACAGGCCGATCACGTCAGGCTTTACCTGGCGTTCATGTTCGTGATATGCGTCTGGATATTGGACGCCCTCAAGATTTATCTTCTCACCAGAGCGGCCGGGGGAAGGCTCTCGTGGAAAACGTCGATCGAACTCACGTGGATAAACTACTTCGGGGCCGCGATCACTCCGATGCAGAGCGGCGGCGGCCCGTTCCAGATGTACGTCATGTACCGGAGCGGCATAAGCGTGGGCCGGTCGGTGGCCATAACGATAACCAGGACCGTGTTCGTCATGCTGACGCTCGGCGCGATGATACCGTTCGCCGCGCTGGCGGAGGGCGGCTTGCCCGAGTTGGGCTGGGGAGCGCGCGGTTTTATTTTCTACGTGGCGATATTGGTGATGGCTATATGGGCCGCGCTGATAGTGAGCATAGTGAAGCCCGTTTGGGTGAAGCGCGCCGCTGTCCGCGCGATCGCTTTGTTTCGGCGCGCCGGAATCCTGAAGGTAAAATGGGAGAAAAAACTTTTGAAACTCGTCCTGAAGGAGATAGACGTCTACAATGAAAACGTGAGGGCTTTCCTGACCACGGGGAGAAAGCCCTTCATCGCCGCCGCTGTCGCGGCGTTCTTCCAGTTGCTGGCCCAGTTGTCGGTGATGCCCTGCTTGATTTGGGCGCTCGGTTTTCCGGTGAAATACTATCAATGCGTTCTGGCGCAGGCGGTGTTTCTCTTTCTGCTCTACTTCGTCCCGACGCCGGGAGGCAGCGGGGCTGCCGAAGGGGGCGCCGCGCTGGTGTTCGGTATGTTCGTGCCGTGGAACGCGGCGGGGATGCTTGGCATCGGCTGGCGCGCGCTCACCGAGTATACCGGGATAATACTGGGCGCGGTGGTGGCCGTTCGCCGGATTGGCTGGAAACTCGCCGACGAGCTGCTGGCCGGCGGAGCGGGCGAAAGGGGCGCGGACGGCGGTTGAGGGAGACGGTTTTCAAATACCGCGGGCTGGTGTGGGGAATTTTCGCCGCGGCCATACTGATTTCCCCCGTCTCTTTTTCATTCGCGCGCGCGGCCGTATCCGTTCCGCTTCTCGCGGCGGGGCAGGCGTTGAGATTTTGGGCGGCCGGCTTCATCCCCAAATACAGGACGCTCACCGTGGACGCGCCCGGTCTTGTGACAAGCGGCCCCTACGCGTGGGCGCGCAATCCGCTTTACGCGGGCAACGGAATGATGGGACTCGGATGGTCCGTAATGGCTGGGCCCGTCTGGTGCGCGGTTTTCGCCGCGGTTTATTTCGTTCTTTATTGTCTCGTCATCATTCCGTTGGAGGAAAAATTTTTGTCCGAACGCTTCGGCGGCGAGTATGAGCGTTACAGGCGCTCGACCCCTTCCGTCATACCCGAAATGAATAATTTGGCGGAGAAGGCGGCGCGTTGCCGCGGCGGCTTCGACGAAAAAAAATCATGGTTCATGGAGCGCCATTCGCTTGGGATGAACGTTTTAGTCACCGCGCTGCTTGCCGCTCGCCTTTATTTTTCCTGAAAAGATTGTCGAACCCGCTCCGGTTTCAGGATCGTTATCGGATTTTCGAGCGTTAAAATCATCCCGTCTTCGGCCGCGATCATTTTGGTCGCGCGGGCGGAAAAACGGCGCGATATGTATTCCGCGCCTTTGTCCAGCATATCCGCGCCCATGTGAGTGACGGCCGCGACCGCCGGGACGGTGCGCGCGAGGAGCGATTCGACGTCCGGCAGCGACATGTGGCCTTCGTTCGCGCGGGGAAACATCAGGGCCGTGTTGACGATGAGCAGTTCGCAGGCACCGTACCTCGACGGAAAGCCGGGCATCGGCGCCGTGTCGCTTATCACGCCCCACGAGGGCAGGCCGTCAGCTCTGAAGACGCACCCGTAACACTCCACTCCGTTATGCGAATGTCTGACCGATTCTATCGTCACGCCGCCGATCGGCGACGTGAATTTGCCGTCCTCGTGGATCGCCGTTACGGCTATCCCGGGCAGAAGATATCTCATGATGACTCGGTCCCCGTCCTCCAGCGCGTCGCGGGTGGCGAGTATGAAGCCGCGCGGCGCCCGTGATTTCAGTATCATTCCCTCCGCGAGCGCGTTGACGTCGGAGCTGTGATCTATATGCCTGTGAGTGAGAATTATCGTGTTGATATCGTAGAGCGACAGCGAAGGCCGGGCCTCGCATATCCGAACGAGGCTGCCCGGCCCGGGGTCTATCACGCCGCGCGCGCCGCCGTAAGAAAACCATATTCCCCCTGACGAACGCCTTTGCGATAACATTATAAAACGCGTTCCAGCGGTTCCGAGGAAACGGATGAAGTTGGCGGGGTACTCGAATGACGGCATATATTACCTCCGCTTGCAATAATTTTTTTAAAAAAAATTTTTTTCAATATCCCGGCGCGCCAAAACCTTTTCTGATATATTATATCCCGTCATGACTGTGAAATGGCGGAATATGTTTTTTTGAGAGTGTTGATTTATATAGATATACTGTAGAGAACCTCTAAAAACCGATTTTGATGAAAGAAGCGGAGCTATACAGGCAGATCGGCCGGTTGAAAGCAGAGGTCGATTGGTTGAAAAAAAATCCGCTGAAATCAACGGATTGTAAGCGCGGTTTCATAGAACCCGAGAATAAGGAGATATCAATACGCCGTCAACGCGTGCTTTTGGGGATTCAAAGGAGCGGTTATTACTGCAAACCTGCGTCGGAAAGTGAATCCAACAAGGCTCTGATGGAAGCCATAGACAGGATATACACGAGCCGCCCATATTACGGATCGAGGAGGATAACGAAAACATTGAGGCGTATGCCGGAGTGGAAGGATGTCAAAAGGAGCGTGAGAAATACCCGTAACTTTTGAAAGGGGTGAGCATAAAGCGTCCGAATCAGGTCCGGTGTGTTGAATTTTTTCACCTATAAGTTGAGCGATGGCGTTTTTATAAAACGTGTGCGTACTGTCGATGATTGAATCAATAGTTTCCTGAAAAATGTCGAACTGGCTGTAGTGCCTTGACCGTAGTTTGGACTTCGTAAACTTCCAAAGCCGCTCAATTATGTTAAGAACCTGTTTTCAATAACGCTTCGCTTCATTGGATATTTCATTATGTTCACCCTTTCACTGGAAATTAGGTTTCATATATTTATATCGTCCGCTTTGTTCATTCTATTTAGAATTTATTGAAAACGGGTTCTAAGATTCGGCGAATACGGCGGGATGAACACCAAACGTATTCCAAGTTTTTTTGCAAGTTCTTGCGCAACGGCACATTTTTGGTACCTTGCATTGTCGAATATGATATGGACTGCCTTGCCCGCGTAGTTCCGCGATATTTTCCTCAGCATCTAACATATTTCTGTGGCGGTGATATACGTGTCGTTTGTGACTTTTTTGAAAAAAAATCCAGCGCTCCGAGTACGTTGTAACGCTTTCTGCCGGAGAACGTTTTTACAAATCGGCGCGTGCCTCTATATACGTATCCAAGGAAGTCGCAGCCCATTACGAAATGGGATGCGTCTAGCAGTCTGTCGGATTTGCGGCAACGTCCGGGAGATTACAAAGCGAGATGTAAGTGCTATAATAGCTGAAATACCAAGGATCGGGGTGCTTTAGATGAGCTTGAGTTTCCGTGATATTGACAGAAATACCAGATATCTTTTTCCGGAATCAATTGACGAATGGCTGCCGGAGGATCATCTTGCCGGGTTTGTGGTCGAAATTGTCGGCAGTCTCGACATCGCTGACATCGAAAGAGCCTATATCGGCGGAGGAATAGCCCCATATCATCCGAGGATGTTGCTCGCGTTGATATTCTATGGTTACGCAACCGGCATTTTTTCGAGCGGAAAGATAGAAAAAGGGACGTACGATTCCGTTCCCTTCCGTTATATCGCGGTAAATAGTCATCCGGATCACGATACTGTCTCTAATTTCCGCAAGCGTTTTCTGCCTGAGACAGAGTCTTTTTTCACCCGGCTGCTTCTGATCGCCAACCGAGCCGGTTGTTTGAGGCTTGGCTCGATGAGTCCCGACGGCACGAAAATCCACGCTAACGCCTCTAAACACTCCGCTTTGAGTTATGAGTACGCGCGTAAGCTTGAGGAAAAGCTTCGCGAAGAAGCGGAAAAATTGATGAAAATGGCGGAGGAAGCGGACAATACGCCGATTCCGGACGGTTCGGACATACCAAAGGAACTTTCTCGCGGAGAAGAGCGGATGGCGGTGATCCTCGCCGTCAAAGAGAAGATAGAACGGCGTGCGTTGGAGCGTTTCGAAGAGGAGAAAAAGAAATACGCGGAGAAAATAGCGTCCCGCGCCAAACGGGAAGAGGAGACCGGTAAAAAATCCCGAGGCAAAGCCCCCGTTAAGCCGGTAAATTCCGATCCCGCCGCTAAAGATCGGGTGAATCTGACGGATGCGGATTCTCGAATCACGCGTGAATCCGGCGGAGCTTTCGGGCAATCTTACAACGCTCAGGCGTCGGTCGGCGGTGAAACTCAGATAATCGTGACTTCAGATGTAACGCGGCACGTCAACGACAAAGAAGAACTTGTGCCGACGCTTGAATCGTTAGAGGCATTGCCGGAGGAACCGGGTAAAGCCGAAAAATACCGGCCGATGCCGGATACTGCAGCGAAGCAAATGTAACCGCGTGTGAAGATGCCGAAATTGCGCCGGGGATTACATATGATAATACAATGCTTCAAAACGATGACCATAAATGAATATATCAGAAACGTTATAAAGGCAAATCCGCGGAATTAGGAAAAAGATCAATTGTTTACGGAGGAACCATGAAAAAAAACCTGAAAAATCACATGGTGATCCCTTTGTTTTCGGTCTCGGCCTTGACGGTGCTGGCTATCGCCGTTTACGCCGGTTTCTCGATGACGCGCGCCGTCGATTTCGTAAAATCGAACATCGAGGCAAGACTGCTTACAATCGGCCGTTACGCCGCCCGTATCGTCACCGCCGGCGAACTCGCGCGGCTCAATACCCCTGAGGATATGGGGAAACCGCTTTTCGCGGAGTTGAAAGAACGCCTGATCGGGTTCTCGAAGCGGAACGGCGCGCTCTTCGTGTACTACATGCGCAAAGCGGACGGTAACAACGTTCAGTTCATAATCGACAACGATACCACGGAAAATACCGTAAACCTGGCAACCCCTCCTATACCGATGGAAGAAAGCCCCGAGAGGGCGTTCGCCGGCGAGGCGTCCATGTCCGAGATCGGCATTTATTCGGTCGGTTATAACGGCATTCTGTCGGCTTTCGCGCCGGTATTCGACGAATCGGGGCAAGTCGCGGCAGTCGTCGGGGTGGACATTGCCGACGAGCAGATCATCCTGATAAGGAATCAGTTGTATTCGCTCGCGATAATGCTGGTCGCGGCGATGACCGTAGTGATCGCGAGCGGATATCTCGGGTTTTCGCTTTACAGTAAAGAAGCGAGGCGGTCCGAGGCCGCGAGCGAAGCCAAAAGCAATTTTCTCGCCAATATGAGCCACGAGATACGCACCCCCATGAACGCCATCATCGGTATGACCTCGATAGGAAAATCCTCCGCCGGCGCCGAAAAAAAAGACTACGCTTTCGAAAAAATAGAGACCGCTTCGGCTCATCTGCTGGGAATCATCAACGACATACTTGACATGAGCAAAATAGAGGCGAGCAAATTTGAGCTTTCGCCCGAAAATTTTCAATTCGAAAAGATGCTCCAAAGGGCCGTGAACTTCATAAATTTCAGCCTGGACGAGCATCGGCAGGAGATGTTCGTGTATGTCGGCGCCAATATCCCCCGCGTGCTGTACGGGGACGAGCAGAGACTGGCGCAGGTGATCACAAATTTGCTCTCCAACGCGGCGAAGTTCACTCCCGAGGGCGGAACGATAACGCTCGACACGCGGCTGCTGAAAGAAGAAGACGGCGTCTGCCTCATACAAATCAAGGTGACCGACACGGGAATCGGCATCAGCGCCGAACAGCGGGCCCACCTGTTCAACGCCTTCGAACAGGCCGAGAGCAGCACGTCGCGCAAATTCGGCGGAACGGGGCTGGGGCTTGCCCTCTCCAAGCGCGTCGTCGAGATGATGGGCGGGGAAATATGGATCGAATCCGAGTTGGGCAAGGGCTCGACGTTCGCGTTTACGATTCGGGCCGGGCGGGGAACGGAAGAATATGGCGGGGCTTTGAGGAGCGGCGTGAATTGGCTGAATATGCGGATACTCGCGGTGGACGACTCGCCGGAAGTGCTGGAATATTTCCTGACAATGGCCCGGAAGTTCGACTTCGCGTGCGACATAGCCGCCGGAGGAGAGGAAGCCCGCGCGCTCATCGAGCGAAATGGCGCTTATGATATATATTTCGTGGACTGGAAAATGCCCGGCATGGACGGGATAGAGCTTTGCCGCCGCATAAAAGAATACGGCGACGACAAATACGTGGTGATAATGATATCGTCCTCCGCGTGGAGCGCTATGGCCGACGACGCGAAGAGCGCCGGAATAAACAAATTTTTGCCGAAGCCGCTGTTCCCGTCGTCCATAATGGACTGCATAAACGAATGTCTCGGCGCGCCCGCGCCGCTTGGAGCCAAAGACGACCGTCCCGATGAAACGCCCGATTTCAGCGGACACCGCGTGCTGCTGGCCGAGGACGTCGAAATCAACCGCGAGATAGTGCTGACGCTGCTGGAACCGACGAACATCGCCGCGGACTGCGCGGAGAACGGCGCTGAGGCGCTGAGGATGTTTTGCGAAAACCCCGAACGCTACGATATGATATTCATGGACGTGCAGATGCCTGAGATGGACGGATACGAGGCCACGAGGCGCATCCGCGCGTCCGGCGCCGGGCGGGCGGCGGATATCCCGATAGTCGCCATGACGGCCAACGTGTTTCGCGAGGACATCGAGAGATGTTTGGCGTCCGGAATGAACGACCATATCGGCAAGCCGCTGGATTTTGACAATTTGCTCGAGAAACTGCGAAAATATTGCGGGAGAGCGCCGATTTAAAACGAAGGCGCGAAAAAATGCTTGATTTGCCGTGGCATGGGTAGAAGATTATCGGGAAGGCCGTAAATTTTTTTATGACGGATAATTTGTTGGCTGTGAAAAAGTCATGAATGTATTTTCGCGCGATCAAAACGCCGTCACGGCGGATATTTTTACCCGTGACCTATATTACATGAAAATGGCCCTGGATGAAGCGGAGAGCGCCCTCCTGAGCGGGGAGATACCGGTCGGGGCCGTCATGACTCTTGGGGAGCGCGTGGTCGGGCGCGGCGCGAACAGACGCGCCGCGGACAACATGCCGTTCGCCCACGCGGAGATGCGCGCCATATCCGACGCGGGACGCGCGCTTTCGCGCTGGCGTTTCGACGAATGCACGCTTTACGTGACGCTGGAGCCTTGCGCCATGTGCGCCGGCGCTGTAATGGAAACGCGGATACCGCGCGTGGTTTTCGGGGCGCGCGACCCGCGGAGGGGAGCGGCCGGCAGTCTGTACGACATGCTACGCGACCCGAGAATTCCCCACAAATGCGAGGTAAAGGGCGGTATAATGGCTGAGGAATCCTCCGTATTGCTGGGAAAGTTTTTCGCTCTCCGCAGAGACCCGGCAAGACGGAAAGGGCTCGTTTAATAGATAAATTGCCCGAGAACCTGGTTATGGCAACACTTTACCGGTTATATTTGATGAACAACGCGCGAAAAATGATTGCCAAAGCCTCCGCAAACGGATATATCTATCTATCGGATGTTCCGTCCCGCGGTCGCCGGTTGTCTGTCCTATCTATCCGTTATCCGCGACGCGAGATCCAGCAACCACGCCATGATGCCCCGCAGCCCGTAGGCGGTGGCTCCCTTGATGTAATACGAATAAGGTTCCTTCACGAAATCGGCAGCCGCTATATCGAGATGTATCCACGGACGCCCTTTTTCCACAAAGTTTTCGAGGAACATCGCGGCCGTGATGGCCCCGCCGTAACGCCCCGCCGAGTTTACCACGTCGGCGACGGGAGATTTTATCTTCTTCCGCAGGTTCTCGTCGTCCATCGGGAGTTTCCAAAACCGCTCGCCGCTCGTCGCGGCGGCGGCCAGAAACTCGGCGCCGAATTTGTCGTCGTTCGTGAAAAGCCCCGCCGTGGTGCTGCCAAGGGCGACGGCGCAAGCGCCGGTCAGCGTAGCTACGTCGATAACGTTGTCTGGTTTCAGCCCGCACGCGTACGCCAGCGTGTCGGCCAAAGTCACGCGGCCCTCCGCGTCGGTATTGTTTATCTCTATCGTCTTGCCGTTGTAGGCCCTGATGATGTCGTCGGGCCGGTACGAATTGCCGCCGGGCATATTTTCTGCGGCGCCGATGACCGCGTGCACCGCTATAGGCAATTTGAGCTCCGAAGCGGCCTTGATGACGCCGAGCGCCACGCAGGCCCCGGTTTTGTCGCCCTTCATGGTCAACATCGAATCGGCCGGCTTTATGTCGAGACCGCCGCTGTCGAACGTGATGCCCTTTCCGACGATCGCGGTCGTCGCGATTGGCGATTTGGGGGCGTATTCGAGATGAATCAGGCGCGGCGGCGCGGCGGAGCCCTTGCCGACCGACAGAAGCGCGTTCATTCCCTTCGCGGCGAGTTCCGATTCGTCGAACACCTTTATCTTGAACCCTTTTTCCAGGGCGAGGTCATTCGCTGTTTCGGCGAGTGTTCCGGGATTGATGACATTGCCGGGTTCGTTTGCCACATCTCTCGCGTAACACTGGCACTCCCCTATCGTGAAGCCCTCCGACAGGGCTTTCGCGTCGCCGTCAAGAATCTCCGCGGTCTCTGGCGCGGCGAAACGGTCGTCCTCGTCGGGAGCGCGGTATTTCTCGAACCTGTAACAGGCAAGCGCCGCTCCTTCTCCTATAGCGCGCGATATCAACCGGTCGGAGGCTCCGGGGATGGACATGGACACGCTTGAGGCGCCTCTTGACGCGGCGGTCCTCACGATATTGAACGCCGCAAGGCGATAATCGTCGGTTTTGGCGCTTTCGCGCGGCCCAAGACCGGCCAGCGCGACGCACCGCGTATCCTCGTTGGCGAGAGGCGCCGCCAAAACGCTGCCGCGCTTCGCCCTGAAATTTTCCCTCTGTATATAAATTTCCGCCGGCAACGCTATGTCAGAAGGCAGCGTATCCAAGTCCTCTGGAGTAAAATTTTCGTACAGCGCCACACCGAGGACATTTTTGCGGCCTATCCCCGACCCTGATTTAACTATCTCGAATTTCACGGTTCGATCCCTCCTAAATTCACGCACGCCACATATACTACCACGATCTTCAAACCGTGTATAATTCGCCTTGACGTAAATCGGCGACGATGAGGAGATTTTATTATTAATGAAGGAAAAATTTTACGCCGTCACAGTCGGAGCCGGCACGGATGGATACGGCAACCGCATGGTCAGTCTCGCCGATGCGCGCGCGATGGCCGAAATGCCGGGATGAAGCGCCGCCATGCCGCGAAAAGCCGCCGGGCCGGTATATGTCAAGACGTATTCAGAAGGGGAGATATTTCTCTACGGAGGCGAGCGCCGCGCGCTCGTCCGCGTCGGCGGGCGCGCGGCCGGGGAACGCGCCCGAGTCTCAGGCGGCCGGTTGATAGTGTACGGCGAGGCCCATGACCTGAAACGTTTCATAACGTACTGGTACGCCGCCGAAACCGAAAAAATAGCGCGAGCCCTCGTCCCGGCGTGGTCTAAAAAGTTGAGGGTGCGTCCCCTCGCGATTACCGTGAAATATATGCGGACGCGCTGGGGCTCCTGTTCGTCGGCGGGCAGAATCTCGCTCAACCTGCGGCTCTCGATGCTCTCGCCCGACGTGGCAGAATATGTCATAGTACATGAACTCTGCCACATGAAACAGATGAACCACAGCGACCTCTTCTGGAACGAAGTGCGCTCGGCCCTGCCGGAAGCGACGACACTGCGGAAGAAACTGCGCGCCGAGGAACGCGAGGCGGTGCTCTGAATCGCTGACATTGGTTTATGATCGCGAACAGCGCGAATTTGCTTGGGAGCACGCTGATAAAATAGCCGTTAAATAAATTCACACCCTTCCGGTGAAAGCTTTTGTTCTTGCAAGTATAGCTTAAACCCTGTTTCTTCAACAGTCCGGAAATGTGCTTGTTTTTTTCGCCGCGGATTTGGGGTATTCAAACCGCACTTGAGTTAATGAGAATTTGCCTGTAGAATTATCGTGTTACGTGGCGCCGCGTTTCGATTTCGCGCGGATGGGCCCGTGTAACGTCAAAAGTACCTTGACAGATGAAAAATGAATGAGGTGACAGAGAAAATGACTCATGTTTTGATCGCGATTTTTTCAGTGATCGCAGGCGTTGTGGCCGGGATTTTCGCGCACAGGGCAATCGAGGGGAAGAAGGAAGAAAAGGCCGTATCCAAAGCGGAAAAAATCCTCCAGGACGCCGCCGACAAAGCCGAACAGGCGCGGAAAGACCTGATGGCCGAAACGCGCGACGAAATCCACCGCCTCCGCCAGGATGTCGACAAGGAAACCAAGGAGCGCAGAAGCGAACTCCAGCGCGCCGAGCGCAAACTGGAGCAAAAAGAAGAAAACCTCGACAGGAAAATCGAAAACGCGTCCCGGCGCGAGGAAGAACTCAGGCAAAAACTCGACGAAATCAAAAACCGCGAGGAAGCGATAACGAAACAGGAAAGCCAGATCATCGACAGGCTGGAAGAAATTTCGCGGATGTCGAGGGAAGAAGCCAAGCAACTGCTCTTAAGCGAAGTGGAATCCGAAGCGAACCATATCATAGGTCTCAGGCTCAAGGAACTCGAGGAACGCGCGCGGCGCGACGCCGACAAGAAGGCTCAGGAGATAATCGCCGTAGCCGTCCAGAGGTGCAGCGTCGATTTCACGTCCGAAATAGCGGTCAGTGTGGTGCAAATTCCTTCCGACGAAATGAAGGGAAGGATAATAGGACGAGAGGGCAGAAACATAAGGGCGTTCGAAACACTGACCGGAGTCGACTTGATCGTCGACGACACGCCCGAAGCCGTCACATTGAGCTGTTTCGATCCGGTACGCCGGGAAATAGCCCGACTTTCGCTCGAACGTCTCATCCAGGACGGAAGAATACATCCGGCGCGCATCGAGGAAATAATCGAGAAAGCCGCCAGAGATGTGGAAATAGAGATAGTCGAAACAGGCGAGGAAGCCCTTCTGGAATCCGGCGTCAAACACATGCACCCCGAACTCGTGAGGCTCGTCGGGCAGCTTCGGTTCAGGGCGAGCTACGGCCAGAACGCGCTGCATCACAGCCTCGAGGTGGCGCATCTGTGCGGTTTTTTCGCCGCGGAACTCGGGCTCGACGAAAATACGGCGAAAAGAGCCGGTCTGCTCCATGATATCGGGAAAGCGGTCGATCACAAGATCGAAGGCCCGCACGCCTTGATTGGTTCGGACATAGCGAAACGTTACAACGAACTTCCGGAAATAATCAACGCCATAGCCTCTCATCACGAGGACGAGGAACCGCGGTCGCTTTACGCGCTTCTCGTGGCGGCCGCGGACGCCGCCAGCGCCTCGCGCCCCGGCGCGCGCAGGGAAAGCCTCGACGCCTATGTCAAACGTCTCGAGAAACTGGAGGAAATCGCCAAATCTTTCGATGGGGTAAGCAAGGCCTTCGCCATTCAGGCGGGCCGGGAAGTGCGCGTGGCCGTCTCCCCCGAGACCACCGACGAGGGCGAAATGCAAAAAATGGCCTACGACATCGCCCGCAAGATAGAGGCGGAGATGAAATACCCGGGACAGATAAAAGTCACGCTCATAAGGGAAACAAGAGCCGTGGACTACGCCAAATGACGGCCTTGCGGATTTTGTTCGCCGGAGACGTCTGCGGGAAACCCGGAAGAAGCGCGCTGCGCGAAAATTTGCCCGCGCTGCGCGCGAGGTTCGGACCGATAGATTTCGTCGCGGTCAATTGCGAAAACGCCGCGGCCGGTTTCGGGATGACGGAAAAACTGCTCGACGAGATCGCTTCCTTCGGCGTCGACGTAATGACCTCCGGCAATCACATCTGGGATAAAAAAGATTTTATCCCGATTCTCGAAAGGGAACACCGCGTGCTGAGACCGGCGAATTATCCGCCAGGAACGCCCGGCTTCGGTTTCGGCACATACGAAAAGAACGGGCACGCGTTGGGGGTCATAAACCTTCAGGGCAGGGCTTTCATGTCCCCCATCGACTGCCCCTTCAGGACCGCTGACGCCATCCTGGAGGACATGCGCGTGAAAGTTATTTTTGTCGATTTTCACGCCGAAGCCACGGCCGAAAAGATCGCGCTCGCCCGATATCTCGACGGCCGGATATCGGCGATGGCGGGCACGCATACTCATGTGCAGACAGCGGACGAATCCATACTTCCCAAAGGGACCGCGTTCATAACCGACGCCGGTCTCACCGGCGGGCACGGCGGCGTCATAGGAAACAGTTACGAATCGGTGCTGCCCAAGTTTTTATACGGAACGCCCCGCAAATTCGAAATCGACACGGGCAAACCGAAAGCGCAGGGAGTGGTTATCGACATCGACGAAGAGACGGGGATGGCGCTCGGCATCCAAAGGTTCAGCATTCCATCGGAAAACTGAATCCCCGGTTTTTCAACATTGCCGATATGAAAGATACGTGCTAATATTTACACTGTTCGCAAAAGGCGGCATAGCCAAGCGGTAAGGCAGAGGACTGCAAATCCTTTAACCCCGGTTCGAATCCGGGTGCCGCCTCCAGAATTAAATTCAAGTCAAGTGATAAAATCGCTGAATCCAGCAAAATCAAGGATTCAGCGATTTTTATTTGACTCCTAAAGTGATATAACACCGTATACACGAAGGTAGACACCGTATAAGATACCGTATAAAATAGCACCGTATAAAACTCTTATACGGTGGAGGTGTGAGCAATGGCTCTAAGCGACGTTACGGTCAGAAATGCGAAACCGAACTCAAAGGCATATCGAATGAGGGATCTCGATGGACTTTATATCGACATTCTCCCCTCTGGTAAAAAAGTGTGGAGGATGAGGTATTGGATAAAGCAAAAGGATAACATTCTGACACTCGGAGAATATCCAGCAATTAGCCTCAAAGACGCGCGGGTAATGCGCGACGAGGCGAGGAAACTCATTGTCGTGGGCATTAGGCCGGAATCACCGAAACAGGTGAACAGCAGCGCGCAGGAGCAACTACAGAACACTTTCGCAAATATTGCCCAAGAGTGGCTTGAGCAGCGCAGAAGAGAACAACGGAGCGAGAAAACCCTTTCCGGCGTTGAATCCCGATTGCGCCGTC
>JAIRKI010000128.1 GCA_031260185.1 Synergistaceae bacterium
ACTCTTGCTATCCCATCATAAGCGACGTCACAAAGGCTGATATTTCCTGCTTCTCTAATGACACAACCCATCTCATGCCACTCGTTGCAACGATGAACGCAATTTTGTGATGAGCCAAATCCTGGATTCAAGGATTTCTCCAAGAGATACGAGGCACCGCGCTCAAGCTATTGAACCGCCGTATACGGGTCCGTACGTACGGTGGTGTGGGAGGACGGCCGTTCAAATAATGAGCGGCCTCCTACCAGATTATTCTTCTCTATCCCGAATTTATTCAGTCTTTGCAATGCTTTATGCCTTATATTTTATAGATTTGCTGTTAAACTCGCGACCGCTGAAAACCGGGGTTTGGTATAATGACGACGAGAGAAGGTGTTTGCCTTGTCTGTACCAGCGCTTTGGAAAATCAAGAAGGCAATCCACGAATTCAAATTCAGGTTGTTAAAAGCGCAGGGAGATAATGTCCAAAAAATTGTCCTTTTCGGCTCTGTAGCCCGTGAAGAACATAAAGAGGGGGGCGGACATAGATGTTTTTGTACTGCTCAAGAAAAGCGAGGACGGATTACCGGAAGAAAAAACGGTCATATCCAGCGACGCGGGCGCGGCGCAGTTCGTCGCGCGCTACGGAGAAACTGTCGCCAGCCCTGTGGTGCGCCAAGCATATGAGGACTGGGTACTCGCCGATTTTCGCGAAAGAAGCATGTCGCAAGGAGCGCGAGCGGATGGGAAAAGATAGGTGAAAAAAGAGGTGAAACAACATAGAAGCTTTGCAATAGCGAAAAATGCCATTGCCATAAAAATGTCAATCAGCCAAATTGAGCAATTGACCGGGCTGACCAGAGCACAGATCGAAGAATTGCAACGGTAGTAGGGGGCCGTTGCGCGTAATTATTCGCCCCTACCTATATTTTTTACGACGTTACGCATAACGGCATCAATTACGAGATTGCCTACCGAATATACGAGGGAAACAGTAAACTCATCGTTGTTATCCAAGCCGATTGACGACATAACCTTGGGAGTGATGTGAGATGGAGCGACGATACAAAACCGAGATGATTCGCGTGTTGGACGAACGCATTGACGCACGGTCGTTCGACGGGCGGATGGTGTTGCTGTTCGGGCATTGCAACGCGACAGAGGAAATGGCGGATTATCTGCTCTCGCGCGGCGTGACGCCTATTGCGATTCTCGACAACAGCGCGGCGAAACAGGGGCAGGCTTATCGCGAAATACCGATAACGCCGCCCGAAATTGTGCGGAGCTACGCCGCCGAAAACAGCGTGGTACTCATCGCCACGCGTTTTTTCGCGGAGATGTCGGCGCAACTGCGGCGGCTCGGTTACGACGGCGAGATTGTCCGGGCCGTGGAATACAATTCGTTTGCGGAATATTCGCTCTCCGATGACACGCTGCGGCGAAAAACGGCGCGCATGACGCGCGGCGCTGAAACGCTCAAAAATATCCGTGCTCAGTATCCCGCGCAATATCTCATAATCTGCCCGAACGACGCCCTCGGCGACGTGTATTGGGCGATGGCGTTCCTGCCAGCGTACCGCGCGAAACGCGGCATAGACGAGGTCGCCGTCGTCGTTGCCGGAGATGGCTGCCGTCAGGTAGCGGAGATATTCGGCGCGGGACCAATCGTGACGCTATCGCCCACGGAAATGGACGAGTTCACGCAAGCCGTCATCTACACCCGCGAGGGAAATTGTCTGTTTGCCCACCATGACCGCCCATATACCGACAATATAATAAAATACATCGATACACATTTTCTGTCGTTTATCGATTATTATCGCTGCGCCGTCTACGGCCTGCCGCATGAAATCGCGCCTGCCATGCCGGCGAATTTACAGCTGCCCGGCGGCGGGGCGCTTCAACGTGGTCGTAGCGTCATCCTCGCGCCCCGCGCGAAAAGCGTGACACAACTGTCCGCCGCGTTTTGGGAAAATCTCGCCGCCGAATGGCGCGGCAAAGGCAGCAAAGTTTTCACCAGCATACACGGCGACGAGACGCCGATACACGGAACAGCGCCGCTGACGCTCCCGCTGAATCAAATGACTGCCGCAGCGGAGTACGCGGGGACCTTCATCGGCTTGCGCAACGGGCTTTGCGACGTCGTCCACGCCGCGAATTGCCGTAAAACAGTCGTGTTCCCCGATTGTTTTTACAGCACCACGCCGCATAAGGTAGCGGATTTCTTCGCTTTGCCGGGGTGGAAGAACATTGTATGCTGAGCCGCGTTCTCCTGCGACTTTCAAGATATTGATGTGTCTTGGATGTATCACCCAAATCCGCTGGCAAACCCGCGGGGTAGCGCCCATTAATAGTGTGAACACGCTCGTAGTAGTAGTAGTAGTAGTAGTAGTAGTAATGATCGGAATCAGAATACAACAACATCATGGAAAATCTATACGTCCGCAAAAATAAGGAAGATTACGCGCGTTTGCTGACTTCCGTCGAACAATTGAGGCGCGGCGGCGGTCATTCCTGTTTCCATTTCACTCGTTAAAAAACCCGGACGGAGGCTCGGCCTCCGTCCGGGTTTCCATATTCCCTTGCGGGGGTCGGTCGTTTTTCAGGCCGATTTTCCGGGGCGTTCTTCCTCCGCCGGCTTCTCCGAGACCCGTAATTTCGTCAAACGTTCCACGCCGGTTCCCGCCGGTATCAGCAGACCTATTATCACGTTCTCCTTGAGGCCTTTCAGCTCGTCGACCTCGCCCCTGACGGCGGCGGCTGACAGAATCTGCGCGGTCTGCTGGAAAGACGCGGCGGACAGGAAACTGTCGGTGGCGAGCGCCGCTTTTGTCACGCCGTGAACGACGGGACGGCATTCCGGAGTCTCCCTGAGACGCCGAATGAAAGAGACCAGCCGCACGATCTGACACGTCTCGGTGGGAGCGGACTGAGCCCTGAGTTTGACGCCGTCGGGGCGAGCCTCGGCAATACGCGCCGCGGTTTTCTGATTGATCTCCGTACCTGCCGCCGCGGCGACATTGCCCTCCGCGTCCTTCAAATCGCTCAGCAGTATCTTGCCGAAAGCGTGATTCTTCAAAACCTGCTGTATCATTTTCTCGTGCGTGAGTATGGAACCTTCGACCTCTATGGCTTCTATCGAGCCTTCGGCGAACTTATTCAGGATGCTCACTTCCACGGCGGCGGGAATTTGCGCGATCGCGTCGCCGTCGCGGCCTATGGCCTGCGCGAGCGGTTTTCCCAAATAGTCGATCAGGATATCTTTCATCTGATCCTGAATATTGAGCGATTCGGAGGCCTTCCACAGCTTTACCGATTTTACGAGGCCGTGCCGCAATATTTCGAGCGTATCCCTGTTCAGCATCGAATCGCGTTTCGCTATGACCTCGCCCTCGACGGTGATATCTTCGGCGAGATATCCGCTCTCCTCCATCAAGGCGACGGTCTCGGTATCGCATACCAGCAGGGGCCTCGGTTTCTGACGAGTGATCGTGACAAGATCCGCGGCGGTCAATATTTTCCCCGATTCGACGAGTGTGTCCCCACCCTCGGTGAAATCCTCCATCAGCAGGAAAGATTCGAGAGAGTGCCTGAAGGCGGCTTCCCCCACTGTCACTCTCAGGTGTTCGTCCCCTTCCCTGACTATCAGGTCCGTCACCGCGCGTCCCGGAGTCAATATGTCGAGGATGACGCTCTCCGTGCAGACGTGTCCGCGATATTTGCCGGCGAGATCGCCGACCCCGTTTCCGACTACGTCGACCAGCGTCCTGCCTCGCAGGAACTCTACCGCCTCTTTGGAGGACAGATCGTTGTCGCGCTTTATGTCGGCGACTTCCCGGTCGAAATCCTCCTTCCATACCAGTTCATCGGCCACAAAGGCGCTGTCGCCCTCCTCCTCCACGCGCACCCGGTTCACCGGGGCGACCTTTCGGAGAATCGTCTCGATATGCTTGTCGTTTATGGATACGCCCTGAGTCCTGTAGACCTCCTGAATGCCGTCCAGCAGGTAACGCTGGACTTCCTCCAATCCCTCCACTTTCAGGAGATCCGCTGGATTTTTGTAGCCTTCCGTGAGTTCCCGGCCCTTTTTGACCTCGGCGCCCACCTGAATGTCGGTCTTGAGGCTCTGCCCCGCCTGAATGTTCCAGGCGACCCTTTCTTCCGTGCCGTCCTCGTTTACCACTTCGACGATTATTTTTTTCTTGCCCTCGGTCTCGCGAATCTCCACTATCACACCGTCGCGTTCGGCAAGCACGGCGACTTTTTTGGGGCGGCGTATCTCGAACAACTGCTCGATGCGAGGCAGACCTTGTGTGATGTCCTCGCCCGTGAATTGCCTGGCTCCGCCGGTGTGGAAGGTTCTCATCGTGAGCTGAGTGCCCGGCTCGCCTATCGACTGCGCCGCGACCACGCCAACGGCTTCGCCCACGGCGATTTTTTTGCGCGTGGCGAGGTCCCTTCCGTAGCATGTCCTGCAAATGCCGTGTCTCAAGCCGCATGTCAGGGGGCTGCGGACCCATACCGACTTTATGCCGAGGCGTTCTATCTCGGCCGCCATTTTCGCCGATATCTCCTCGCCGGCTGATGCCAAGACCTCGCCGGTCTCGGGATGCGGAACATCCAGCAGGAGTATCCTGCCCGTTATCCGTTCGGACA
>JAIRKI010000010.1 GCA_031260185.1 Synergistaceae bacterium
AAGAAAGGAACAACGCAGATGACATGACATTGATTTATGCGAATATTGGGTAAGGGGGTGACATTTTCACTGGCCCAAATCGCACCAAAAACGCGACATTTTCACTGGCCCTTGACAGGAAACGGCGCGCGTCTTGCCTAACCATATCCGCCTAATCTCAATTATTGGGGATACGGGCGGGGCTTATTTCGCGCTTGAAAAGGGTTACGCGTCAACAGATACAATAGCGGCGCGGGGGCGAATGATCACGCGCGGAGCGGCCACTACGCGTTGAGCGATTTGGATTCGTCCCGGCTTTTTTTGTACCAGAGGGCGAGCCCCTGAGCGTTCAATTCGAGGGCGGCGCGTGTAACTCTGCCGAAATCGGACGCGAGAGAGGGACAGTTCTGACGTGACGCCTCTTCAATAAAAATCTCCCGCAGCCTCATTCTTATGGACGCGATATCTCCTTCGGCGCGCTCCGCCGCTTCGACATACATGTCCAGTTGCCTGTAGAGGGAATCGGACACGCCTCCGCCGAGGGGCAGACGGCCGAAATGAGTGGGATAGACCTCCCCGTTCGCCAGTCCGTCCAACAGGCGCATCGAAGCCCTCATCGCGTTCGGGTCGAACCGCACCGGAGAGGTGGTGAGAATCGCGCATCTTCCATCGGGCCTGACGAGTTCCGCGTACGACATTCCGTAGGCGTCTCCGGTGAAAACCGCCCCGGACGAAGTATCTTTGTAAGCTATGTGGTGCCGCGCGTGTCCGGGGGTGTCGAAACACACTATCGTCCTGTCTCCGACCCTGAATTCGGCGCCGTCGCGCGGCATCGTTATCCTGTCCGCCGGGATCGGCAGTATATCGCCGTAAAGACGCTTCATGACGGATTCGCCGTAGACGCCGGCCGCGCTCGCGGCCAGCTTGGACGGGTCGGCGAGGTGCTTTCCCCCGCGTTCGTGTACCACGAGCGCCGCCTCGGGAAACTCGCGGGCGAACAGTCCCGCGCCGCCCATGTGATCGAGGTGGACGTGAGTGATGAATATATATTTCACTTCGCCGTCTTTCACGCCGAGTTCCGAAAACGCGCGTTTGACCGGCTCCAACGCGCCGTTATGGCAGGTGTCCACTATGGCTGCCTCGTTCCCGTCGCGCAGCAGATACACCGACGCCACGCCGCCTCCCTCGTATCCCGAATCGACGCAGTAAACGCCGTTTTTGCAGTCGCCGGTTATTGCCGTTTCCAATTTTATCTTCTCCTTTCGATGTATGAGGTCAGTTTTGAATCATCCCGCAGCGCCAGCCAATCGGAGAGCGTTGCTTCCTCAGGCCGCGAGCGGGCGCCGAGCGAATGTGAGGCCAGTATGGCCGAGCACTCCTCTTTTTTCATGCCGAAAGAGCCGGCCCAGTTGTTGACGAGGGTTTTGCGCCTCGCCGCGAACGAACCCGCCAGAAGTTTTCTCCACGCCGCGTCTCGCGGCAGGCGCGTTTCCGCGCCCGAGCCCGCGAATTTTATTTCCAATATCGCCGAGCCCACTCCCGGTTTGGGATAAAACGCCGAGCGGGAAACTTTGCGGAGCGTCCGCGCCGAGCCGATCGCGGCTATTGTAATCGACAGGGGGGTCGATTCCCTCACTCCCGCGCCGGACGCTATGCGCGACGCGGCTTCCGCCTGGGTCATCAGCAGCATGCAGCGCATGTCGCTTCCGGCGTAAAATTCGATCAATCTCCACAGGAGCGGTGTCGTAATATGATACGGCAAGTTGGCGACGACGCGCGTCGGCGTTTCGTCCAACCTCGAATAGTCAAATTTCACGGCGTCGCCCCAGTGGAGCCGCAGCCTTTCGTCCGCGGCGGCCATGGGTTCGAGGTATTCTTTCAGCCTGACGTCCAGTTCCACCGCGTCGAGGCGGGCGCATCCGGCGGCCAGTATCTCCCTCGTGAGGACTCCCGACCCGGCCCCTATCTCCAAAATCCTGTCATCAGGCCCAATTCCCGCCCGCTCCGTCATCCACAGAGCGACGGATCTGTCGGCTAGAAAATTTTGTCCTATATCAAGATTGTATTTGAATGACATAAAATCTTAAAGATAAATCAGAGGATAAAAAACCTTGGGGCTCCGCCCCAAACCCCGCAAGGGGCGAGCCCCTTGACCCCTTTCATAAATTTTTCTTTCACCCGGAGGGTGAAAGAAAAATTTTGAAGAGGGCGCGGGGAGTTTGCTCCCTGCCGGGTTCGGGCGCCCATAGGCCCGGTGCGCCTACGGGGAGCCCCAAGGTTTTTATCCCGTGATTTTGAGATTTATCTTGTCGTCAAGGGCGCCCAGCCTCCGCCGAGCGCTTTGAAGACGCGCACTACGCCGGACGCGATCTGTCCTTCGCTTACGGCGAGTTGGTCTTCCAGCGAGAGAAGCGCCGTTTCCGCGTTTATCACGTCGCTGAAGTCTATCAGGCCGTTTCTGTACCTGTCGGTCGCGTACCCGTGCGCTTCGCGGGCGGCGGAGATGGCGTCGCGGAGGGCTTTGTTGCGCTCCGTCTCACGGTAGTTGGCGGACAGGGCGTCGCGCACTTCGGCCACCGCTTTCAGCGCCGTTCCTTCGTAAGCGGCCAGAAGCTGTTCCTCGCGCGCCGTCTGCGCCGCGATATTTTTTCTTATCGCGCCGCCGTGAAAAATGGGCAGTGTCAGCCTTGGCCCGAAACCGGAACCGACGCTGTCGCCGGAAAATATGCTGCCCCCGGACAGAGTTTCCAGGCCGATGGAACCCGCGAGGTAGAATTTCGGGTATCTGTCGCGCTCGGCGGATTTCCGGCGCGATATCTGCGCCGCCAGCGCGCGTTCGGTCGCGCGTATGTCCGGCCTCTGCCGCGCCGCGTCGGCCGGGATGCCCACTAAAGACACGCCTGGTTTGGGGAGATGACGCGCTTCCGTGAGCGATTTTTCCATGCTGCCGGGCGCGCGGCCCGAAAGTATGGCGAGCGCGTTCGCCGACGCCTCTATGCCGGCTTTCAGCGCCGGAATCGACGCTCTGGTGGTTTCCACCGTGTATCGCGATTGGTTCAAAGCGAGCGCGTCCACAAGGCCCGCATCATGCAGCGAGGATACCATGTCGAGCGTCTCTTCCTGAAGCCCGAGGTTGAGAACCGCTATCCGCAGACGCTCCTGCAAGGTGCGAAGCGACAGGTAATTGAGCGCGACCTCTGACGAAAGCGTCACCCATGCCGCGTGAAGCGCCGCGTGCGACGCCTCCAGGTCGGCCTCGGCGGCTTCGGTCGCGAATTTTTTTCCTCCGAATATGTCGATTTCCCATGACGCGTCCAGCCCTATGCTTGTTATCTCGGCTCTCGCGCCTTGGTTTGCCGAGTTCTCTGACGATTTTGCGTCGTTCCAGGACGCGGCGCCGTCCAATTGGGGAAGCGCCGCCGATTCGCTGATGCCGAGAGCGGCTCTCGCCTCCGTCACCCTCGCGCCGGCGGCCCGCAAATCCCTGTTGTTTTCGAGCGCTTCCATTATGAGGCGGTCGAGGGCTTCGTCGCCGAACGTCTTCCACCATTCCGCCAGAGTTTCCGCTGAAACGGGCGTCGTGCCGCCGCGCGCGTTTTCGTCGTCGTACTTGCGCGCCAGTTCGTCCCACGCCCCGCGGCGTATCGCCTCGTCGTCGGGGATTGGCGCGGCTTCTTCGCGCGTCCGGAGCGCGCGCTCATATTTGCGCGCCAGCGCCTCCCACGCCGCGTCGTCGGATGACGCCGCGAAAGCCGGCGCGAGCGCGGCGAAGACCAATACAAGCGCGGCGAGAGCGGTTTTAATTCGTTTCGTTTCGAGTTTCATCGGAAATATCCCCCACTCTGTTTTTTTTTCGCGAAAATAAAAAGCCCAGCAGCCTTTTTACCCTCTCCCTGTTTGTCTGGAGAACCACGTACAGCCCGGGGATGATGAATATCCCGAACACGGTCGCCACGCTCATCCCGAAGAACATCGTCGTGCCCACGTGCAGCCTGCTTCCCGCGCCCGCGCCGCTCGCGAAGAGCATGGGCGACACGCCGATGACGCACGTGAGCGCCGTCATCATGACCGACCTGAAACGCTCGCGGCCCGCTTCGGCCGCCGAATCCGGAATCGGACGCCCGTGTGCCTCGCGCCGTTCCTGCGCGAACTCGATTATCAGTATGGCGTTTTTGGCCGCGAGCCCGACCAGGAGCAATATGCCGAGCTGCGTATAGATGGAGATCGAAACGCGCGTGACCACGATTCCCAAAAGCGCGCCGAGCACCGCGACCGGCAGCGACAGAATTACGCCCATTGGCACCGTCCAGCTCTCGTACTGCGCCACGAGAAAAAGATAACCGAACACGAGAGCTATGGCGATGATCGTCACGGTCTGCCCGGCCGCCTGCTGTTCCTGATACGTCATCCCCGACCATTCGACCGCGTATCCTTCGGGGAGTTCGCGCGCGAGTTCCCGGACGCGCGCCATTCCCTGTCCCGTGGAGAAACCGGGATTCATCATGGCCATGATGGACGCGCTCGGGTAGAGGTTGTACCTGCCGATCGAACGCGGCTCCAGCGTCTGCCTGACGGTGGCGAGAGCCTGCATCGGCACTCGGGTCCCGGACCGGCTCTTCACGTAGATGTTGTCTATGCTGTCGATCCTGTTTCTGTACATCCAGTCGCTCTGTATTATGACTTTATTCACCTGCGAGCCGATGTTTATGTCGTTGACGTAGGCCGTGCCGAAATACGCCTGCATCGTTGAGAATATGTCGGACACCGAAACGCGCATCATCTCGGCCTTCTCCCTGTCGATGTCGAGGAAGAGATGCGGCGTGTCGGCCGTGTACGAGCTGAAAGCGAACATGAACTCCGGCGACTGGAATATTTTCATTATGAACTGGTTCATCACCTGAGCGAGCTTCACCGGGTCACTGTCGGTTCTCGACTGAAGCTGCATTTCGAGGCCGTCGCCCATGCCGAGGCCCGCTATCGCGGGGGGCGATATGAGGTTTATCGAGGCCTCGGGTATGTCGGCGGCTATCGCTTGCGCCGCGGCGTATATCGCGTTCTGGCTCAAATCGGGGTCTTTTCGCAGACGCCAGTTGTCGAGGACGATGATGTTGGTTCCGACGTTTTCCCCGGAGTCGCCGGCTATGCTGAATCCCTCTATGCCCATTACGAGATTCACGCCCGGAACGGCCCTCACCCGGGGCACGAATTCGTTCAGAACCGCCCTCGTCCTGGCTTGGCTCGCGCCCTCCGGAAGCTGTATCATCGCTATGATCATGCCCTGGTCTTCCATCGGGATGAATTCGGTCGGGGTCGTTCCGAAGAGGTAGTACGACGCGCCGGCCACCGCCGCGAAGAGCAGTGTCACGACGATCGTCTTGCGGGCGATCCACATCGCGCCGGCAACGTATCCGCGGGTGCAGAGCGCGAGCCCCTTGTTGAACCACGCGAGCGGGCCGCGTTTTTTAGGTTTCACGTTGTCGAGCATACGCGCGCACATCGCCGGGCTCAGCGTGAGGGCTACGATGAGCGAAAAGACCACGGAGAACGATATCGTCACCGCGAACTGCCGGTATATGACGCCGGTGATGCCGCTCATGAACGTGACCGGCACGAATATCGCGAGGAACACGAGCGTCGTGGCGGTCATTGGCCCTGTCACGTCTTTCATTGCCTGTACGGTCGCGTCGCGCGAGTTCGCCCCGTCGCGTTCCATGATGAATATGACGCGCTCGACGACTATTATGGCGTCGTCGACGACGGTTCCGATGACGAGGACGAGGCCGAACAGCGTCAGTATGTTTATGCTGAAGCCCAGAACCGACAGCCCTATAAAGGTCGCGACGAGCGATATCGGAATGGCCGCGACGGGCACCAGCGTGACGCGCCAGTCCTGAAGGAAGAGATAGCAGACGAACATGACGAGGCAAAACGTCAGCGCGAGCGTCAAGAGTATCTCGTTTATAGTCTCCCGCACGTATTCGGTGGAGTCATAGCCCAGGACGAACTCCACGTCGTCGGGGAGATACGCGGACAGTTCTTCGACGGTCGCTTTCACGCCCCTCATGACGTCGAGGGCGTTCGCCTCGGGGGCCTGTGAGAGCATCATGGCCGCCACCGGCGCGCCGTTCAGCGCGGCGTTCATGGCGTAATTCTCAGCGCCCAGCTCTATTCTGGCGACGTCCCTCAGTTTGACGACGCCGCCCTGTTCGGTGGCTCTGACTATTATGTCCTCGAATTCCCTTACGCTCGAAAGGCGTCCTCTGGTGGCGAGCGAATAGACCATAGCGGTTTCGGAGCCGGTGCCGCCCAGTCCGGCGCCTATGGAGCCGAGCGAGGCCTGTCTGTTCTGGCCGGCTATCGCGGACGTGACGTCCGAGACGCCGAGGCCCCGCGACGCGAGTTTTTCGGGATCCAGCCATACCCTGATGCTGTACCGCGCCCCGAATACCTGAACGCCGCCGACGCCCGGCACGCGCTTCAAGGCGTTAGTCACGTTGTTGTAGGCGTAGTCGAGCAGGAACAGCGAGTCCCGCGTTCCCTGGGGGGACGAGAGCGCCACGAAACCGAGCATGTCGGAAAAGCTCTTCTCGACCGTAAATCCGTTTTGAGTGACCTCGGCCGGCAGCAGCTGGGATACCTGCTGTATCCTGTTTTGCACGTTGACCAGCGCGATGTCCAGATTCGCGCCGGTTTTGAACGTGATGGTCAGGTTGTAGAAACCGGAGTTGCTTGACGTCGACTCCAGAAAGAGCATGTCATCGACGCCGTTCATCGCCTCTTCCAGCGGTGCGGCAACGGTATTGGCGACCGTGGCCGCGTCCGCGCCGGGATACGACGCGAATACCTGAACGGTCGGAGGCGAGACGTCGGGGTACTGCTTGACCGGCAGATTCAGGCCCGCTATCGCGCCGGCCAGGACGAGGACGCACGCTATCACCATGGCGAAGCGCGGTCTTTTTATGAAAAAGTTCGAAAACATGGCGTCAGTTTTTTCCTCCTTCGGAATCGGCGGACTCCGCGGCGGGCAGGTCGTAGCCGGATTCGCGCGCGAGTTCGGCGGGTGTTTTGGAAGCGTCCCGCGACGGGTAGCTGGGCCGTACCGGCGATTCAGGCCGCACGTTCTGAAGCCCGCTCACGATTATTTTTTCCCCCGCCGCGAGGCCGGAGACCACCTCTCTCGACGTCCCTATCTCAGCGCCGAGTTTCACGCCGCGCCTCCGCGCGATGTCGCCGTCGCCTATCACGTAGACGAAGTCGCCCGCCGCGTCGGACGCGACGGCTTCCTGCGGTATGACGGGAGCGACGTGGCTTTTGAGCGGTTTCGCGGTCACTTTCACGAGCGAACCCGGGATGAGTTCGCCGTTTTTATTTTCAAAGCGCAGGTGAAGCGTTATCGTCCCCGTGGAAGGGTCCATCACGCTGTCCTCGAAGTCGCGTTCCCCGCGCGATTCATACGCCGCGCCGTCCGCAAGCGTCAGCGTCGTCTCATAGACCGAGGCGTCGGACGCCTGAAACGCCTTTATCTGTTCCATATATTCCCTGTCGGGCATGGCGAAAGACACCCTTACCGGGTCGGTCTGCACTATCGTCGCGAGCGTGGCGGACGCGGCGGATACGAAATTGCCCTTGCCGACGTCGATGCGTCCTATGCGGCCCGTTACGGGCGCGGTGATTTTAGTGTGGGCGAGGTCGATTTCGGCCAGTTTCAGCGCGGCTTGCGCCTGTGCCACGGCCGCTTGCCCCTGCTTTATCTCGTTTGCCGACAGGTCGATGTCGTTCGCCGAGACGCTCCGTTTGTCGGCGGCTTCGAGGCGCTCGTTGTACTTGGACGCGCGCGCGAGGGCGGCCTGCGCCTTGGACAGATCGGCGCGGCGCAACGCGGCGGTAGCCTCGTACTGGGCACGGTCTATGGTGAAGAGCAAGTCGCCTTCTCTCACGACCGAACCCTCTTTAAAGTGTTCGGACTCTATCTGTCCCGCCACGCGCGGGCGCAGATGGACGGTCCGGACCGGCTCGACCGAGCCTATGTACTCGCGCGCTACGGCGAGGTCGGCGTTCGACACCGCGTGTCCCACCACCGGAACGGCGCGCGGTTCTTCCTGCGCCGCCGCGGCTGCGGCGGTATTCGTCTTCTCCGCTTTTCGCGCCGCGTCCCCGCCGAAATACAACGACGCGCACAACGCCAACGCTCCCATAAGCGCCGCGGCGGCTATCGATTTAAGTATGCTGATTCCCGCTCCCCCAATGTGAGCCCGTCCGTGTTTGATTTTAGAAAACATCCGTTTCTCAGCCTCCTTCGACTGTGTTTTTTATATCGGGCCCTCCGCCGGGCCCGCTTTTCAGCTCTTTTTCGAGAGCGTCGAACAAAAAATTCGTGTATTTGGCGAAATCCATGCTGAACATCTCGTTCATCTGCAGAAAAAATATTCCGTGGAAGATGGCAAACAGCAACGCCGCTATCTCGTTTGCCGGAAAATCCGAACGCACCTCGTTTTTTTCCTGACAGCGGAGGATCACGCCCGCGATTATCTCCCTGTCGTGTTTGGTTATTTCGCGTATAAACGCCTTGGCCACGGAGTGAACGTCATCCGGCCATTCGCGCCCCCTGTGAAAAAGTTTGTTTATCTTTCGCATACGCTCGTTATTGTCGGTTCCCTTCAATTTATCGCGGAAGAAGCGCCTCAGCC
This sequence comes from Synergistaceae bacterium, assembly GCA_031260185.1. Taxonomy (GTDB): domain Bacteria; phylum Synergistota; class Synergistia; order Synergistales; family Synergistaceae; genus JAIRKI01. Next base: position 8,667 of record JAIRKI010000010.1, read on the forward strand.
CCTCGAAATCCTCGGGCGGGTCTTCATCGCCGCGCGAATGTAACCCCACGCTTTCGCTTATCTGCCGTAACAAGCTGACGAGCAGATCGCTCTTGTTTTTGAAATGCCAATACACCGCCCCTTTTGAAAGTCCCACCCGGCTCGCTATCTCGCTCAGCGACACCTTGTCGAAAGGTTTTTCGCTCATCACGCCCAGCGCCGACTCCAGGAGTTTTTCCCTGGTTTCGAGCGCGAATTCTTTGGTTTTCCTCGCCAATCCATCTCTCCCCCGCGTTGAACAATATCCACCGTTACGACGACGACCGATTATACATACATACCCGCACGTATGTCAAGCGCCGCGCGCCCCCACGCATGGATTTGGATTCGCGCGTGAATAGCAAAAGTAAGTTCCAGTTCGGTATAGTTACTGTGGAAGTTTCTCTTGCAAGAAGTTCCGGTTTTAAATTTGCACGATTAAGTTCCATATGCCACAGTAGCCACACATCATCGAAGGAGGGCTATTATGAAACGCAAACAGCTGCACGACGGCACACATCTGACTAAACGCGAACGTCAAATAATCCAGGCAGGTATTGAAAACGGTTCCTCGAAATCCGACATTGCACGTACTATTGGAAAAGACGCCACGACTGTTGCAAAAGAGATTCGCAGACACAGACGGTTAAAACCTCGCAATACTTTTGGCGGCCCTGTTTTATGCGCAAAAACGGCTAACTGTTCCCAAAAACCATGTGTGAAAAAATGTTCCGGTTTTGCCGAACCCAAATGCGGCAGGCGCGACGTTTCTCCCGGAGCTTGCAACAAGTGCGACAAAATCGGCAAGTGCTTCCATGACAAGTATTTTTATTACGCTTCCGAGGCCGACACGACATATCGCGAATAATTGATAAACTGCCGCGAAGGACTTAACCTTACGCAAGAAGAGCGCGCGAAAATCGGCGGCATAATTTCCCCGCTCTTGCAAAACGGGCAGTCCGTGCACCAGATCGTTTCCGCACACCCCGAAATAGGCATAAGCCAACGTTCTATGTACACTTACATCGAGAGCGGCGTTTTCAAGGAGTTCGGTGCCGACAACTTTTCGCTGAAAGAACAAGTCAACCGCAAATTGCCGAAGAAGTACAAAAAACGGAAGGAGCCGGTGAATTTCAACGGGCGCAAATACTGCGATTTTCTGAAATTCAGGGAAGAAAATCCAGAAACCCCCCTGTCACGGAAATGGACACCGTATACAACAGCCCGTCCGTCCCGTACCTGCAAACGTTCATTTTTGAGAAGACAGGCTTCATGATTGGCTTTCTTCACAAGCGCACCGGCGAGGCGATGTCGTGCAGCTTGGACTTATTGCGGCGCAATCTCGGCGGCGACGCGTTTTCACGTCTGTTTCCCCCTGCTGTTGACCGACCGCGGTTCGGAATTCGAAAAGTGGGAAATGTTTGAGAGGGACAGCTTCGGCAATACCCGCCTGCGAATTTTTTACTGCGACCCTATGCAATCAAGCCAAAAACCACACGTCGAAAACAACCACAACTATATTCGGGACATAATCCCGAACGGATTCCCCCTTGGCTGCTTGGCGCAAGCAGACATCAATTTGATGTTCTCGCACATAAACAGCGTCCCGAGGCTCTCGCTGTGCGACAAAACGCCATACGAAATGTTTTGTTTTCTGCACGGTGAAAAAGCCGCTCAACTCCTCGACATAACCTCGGTACCGCGGGATGAAGTAATCTTGAAACCGTACCTGATCTTCAGGAAGAACAAACAGGTTCAACGGATTATGAAGATGCAAGACTGAATTCTGTCCTCGCCTATAGGTTTGTTTCCTGCTTTTGGCTTGTGGAAGTTAATCTTGCAATTTCAAATGTGAAAAACGCAAAAAAAATACTATTTATACGGTTTTCTCTCCTCCTAATTACAGATTATATCTCCATTTCTGGAACTTAGTCCCGCATTCCGGCGAACTGAGCATCCTTCGGAACTTACTTTTGCTATTCACCATTTGGATTCGCGAATACGGCTAAAAAATTAATCAAGCTTTGCAAGGACGTGAGAAAAGAACTTTACAGCGAGCGATATGCGCGTAATGGTTGACACGAATATCCTCGTATCCGCCGCTTTGTTTCGGCATGGATCGATCTCGGCCACGCTGAGAGATCATGTCGAGATATGACCTCCACACCTGTACATTCTCCATGGAAGAGCTTTTCATCGTGTTCGAGCGCAAATTCAAGCAATCGGGTAGGAGGCCGCTCATTAATTGAACGGCCGTCCTCCCACACCACCGTACGTACGGATCCGTATACGGCGGTTCAATAGCTTGAGTGCAGTGCCTCGTATCTCTTGGAGAAGT
>JAIRKI010000014.1 GCA_031260185.1 Synergistaceae bacterium
CCGTGGAGACGTTTTCGGATAAACACTGAGCATGTGAAGAAAGGAACAACGCAGATGACATGACATTGATTTATGCGAATATTGGGTAAGGGGGTGACATTTTCACTGGCCCTTGACAAGTGCTATAAACGGTGGCCGGTATTTTCAAGGACACAAACCTGATACGACGGTGCTTCCTATAGAATCCGCCGTCAATGAGGAAGTTCCAACGCGAGAACGTCCGGAACGATGAATTGTTCAAAACGCAAGGCGGACAATATCCGAACGGCGGACGAGTTGCTTTTACTCCACCGTGACGCTTTTCGCCAGGTTTCTCGGCATGTCTATGTCGCGGCCGAGCGCGCGCGCCACGTGGTACGCGAACAGCTGAAGCGGGATCACGGCGACGAACGGGAACAGCTCGGGCTCCGTCCTCGGCACGAAAAATATGTCCGTCGCGTGAGCGCGCGCCGCCTCGTCGCCCTCTGAGACCAACAGCAGTATCGGCGCGTTCCTCGCCCTGCATTCCTCCACGTTGGAGAGGGTTTTTTCGCGCAGGTCGGTGTCGGGAACCAGCGCCACCACGGTCAGTTTTTCGTCGAGCATCGCTATCGGGCCGTGTTTCATCTCGCCGGCGGCGTACGCCTCGGACGGCAGATAGGCTATTTCTTTGAGTTTCAGCGCCCCTTCCATCGTGAGCGGCACGCACTCCCGCCGTCCGATGAAAAAAAATCCCCCGGAGCCCGCGTATTTTTCCGCGAGCGTCTTTATCTCGTTCTCGCGTTCGATGATCGACTGCTGCAACGCGGGAATAGATCGCAAGCCGCCTATCAGCCTCGCCTCGTCGCCCGCCGACAGCGTACCCCTGTCTTTCAGGAGCGCCATGGACAGCATGGCGAGGATGCTTATCTGCCCCATGAACGTCTTTGTCGCCGCCACTCCCACTTCGGGACCGGCAAGCGACAGCACGGCGCGGTCGATTTCGCGGTCGAGCGTCGAGCCTCGCACATTGGTCACGGCCACGCAATGAGTTCCCCTGGCTCTCGCGATTCGGGCGGCCGCGAGAGTATCCGCCGTCTCACCGCTCTGGGAGACGAACACCGCGAGCGTGTCGTCGCCGCCCGCCACGTTACGGTAGCGATATTCCGAGGCGATCTCGGCCGAAACGTCGAGGCTGTTGTCAAAACTTTCCATGATGTCGCGGGCCACCAGCGCGGCATAGTTCGACGTGCCGCACGCCACCAACTGGACGCGGCGGACGCGCTTCATCAGGCCGGGGGGAAGCGCCAGGCTTTTGTCCATCGCGACCTCGGCAAGTATCGTGTGAGTGTCTATCGTGAGACGCAGGACGTCGGGCTGCTCGCCTATTTCCTTGCGCATGAAGTGATCGTGACGTCCCTTGTCGGCCATGACGCTGTCCCAGTTGAGACGGATGGTCTTTTTCCGTTTTTTTTCGCCCCCGAATCCGAAAAACTCGCATTGTTCCGGCGACAGCCGCGCCATCTCGCCCTCCTCCAGAAAAAAGAGGTCGCGCGTATAGGCGAGAAGCGCCGTCGGGTCGGACGCGCAGTAGCACGCGCTTCCGTCGCGCGCCGCGACGAGCGGGGAGCCCCTTCGGGCGCACCATATTTCGCCGGGCCTGTCCCTGAACAGAATGACGAGGGCGAAAGCGCCCCTCAGTTCCGCCGTCAGCGTTTTCATCGATTCGAGCGCGTCGCCGCGCGTTTTTTTGTAAAGCGCCGCCAGCAACTGACACGCGGCCTCGGTGTCCGTCTGGGTGATGAATTTCACGCCTTCCGATTCGAGCCTCGATTTTATCTCGCGGGAGTTTTCCACGATGCCGTTGTGAACGAGAACCACGCTGCCGTCGGCGCTTTCGTGGGGATGGGCGTTCGTCTCGGTCACGCCTCCGTGAGTGGCCCATCTTGTGTGCCCGATGCCCGATGTCGATTCGGCGCATTTTTTCGGGAGTTCTTTTACCTTGCGCGCCAGTTCCGATACGCGCCCGACTATTTTGGCGCTGACGATTTCGTCCTCGCACCGCAGAGCTATGCCGGCGGAGTCGTATCCTCTGTATTCCTGCCTCGAAAGTCCCTCGATTATTATTTCGGCGGCCCGCTTGCCGCCGGCGTATCCCATGATTCCGCACATCCCGCGCCACCTGCCGTTAAAATAATTTTCGTCAAACGCCGATATTATTATAACGCACAAGAACGGCGTTTTCTCCGACGAGCGCGCGTTCGGAAAGTTGGTGAGCGTTTGGGTATCATAGCCGTGATCGGTCGCCCCAATGTGGGAAAGTCATCTGTTTTCAACAGGCTGCTCGGCCGCCGCGAGGCGATAGTCGACGATTTCCCCGGCGTCACCAGGGACAGGCTGTACGGGGAGATGATGTGGGACGGCAAGAGGTTCTATATTGTCGATACGGGCGGAATCATGGGCGACACGCTGGACGGGCGCGCCGTGATAATGGACATGATGGCCGTTCAGGTGAAACAGGCCGTTTCCGAGAGCGACGGGGCCGTGTTCGTCATCGACGGGCGCGACGGAGTGACGCCCATGGACGGGGAAATAGCCTCGATGCTTCGCAAGAGCGGGGTGAAAGTCGTCGTGGCGGTGAACAAACTGGACGACCCCGAAAACATCTCTCCGGCATACGAAGCCTCGTCGCTGGGATTCGAAAAAATAATTCCGATAAGCGCAACGCATAATTTCAACATGGGCGATTTGCTCGACGGGATAACCGGTATGCTGCCGGACGAGGAAAACGGCGCGGAATTCGGTGACGATTCGGCGCTGCCCGTCGCGCTCGTGGGACGGCCGAACACGGGAAAATCCAGCGTTTTCAACGCCCTCGTGGGCAGCGAACGGTCGATCGTGTCGGATATCCCCGGGACGACGAGGGACGTGGTCGATTCTCTAGTGGAACTGGGCGGCAGGAAATACCGCTTCCTTGATACCGCCGGATTGCGCAGAAAATCGAAAATCGGCTCTGACGTGGAGTATTATTCCGCCGTCCGCGCGTATCAGGCCATCGATAAATGCAAAGTCGCCCTGGCCGTGCTCGACGCCTCGGAGCCGGCCACCGACCAGGACAAGCGTCTCGTTGGACATATAATGGAGCGCGGCAGGGGATTGGTCGTAGTCGTCAATAAATGGGATCTGGTCAAGGGCGGCGCCAGGGCCGGCGACAAAATGAGGGACACGCTACGCGACGAGTTGCCGTTCGCCTCGCGCGCGCCCGTCATTTTCGCGTCGGCGCTCTCGAAAAGGGGCATCGGCAAAATCGCGGGTTGCATAGATTCGGTCGACGAAAACAGGCGCAGAAGAATTCCGACCCCGGAACTCAACCGCCTGACGCGCGAGGTGTTCGCTTTCGAGCGAATGCCGTCGGCCGGCGGGAGGAGTTTGAAGATATCATACTGCGTACAGGCGGACGGCGAGCCTCCGGCGTTCGTGTTCTTCGTGAACGACGATAAACCGGTCACAAAGCCGTTCACCAAGCGCGTCGAAAACATTTTGCGCGGGATGGCCGACTTCTCCGGCACGCCCTTGAGGCTGTTCTTCAGGAAAAAAAATGAGAAAAATGAGGGAAATGGAGCCTAATTTCAGCGAAGAACTTGACTGGAACATACTTTATATGCATAATAGCCGTGTTGTTTCGGGAATACTCGAAAAAACGAGTGCGGAAGCAGTTTCAGGGCTTTCAAAAAAAGATGCCCGACATATAATATGGAGGTGAAGTGAGAGTGACGAAGGCGGAATTGGCAAATGAGGTAGCCGTCGCGGTAGAGGGAGTGACGAAGAAAAAGACGGCGGAAGTGGTGGACGCGATTTTTCACGCAATCCAGGCTTCTCTCGCGAAAGGGGAGAAAGTTCAGGCGGTAGGTTTCGGCACGTTTGAGGTGCAGCGCCGCGCGGCCCGCATAGGGCGCAATCCGCAGGACCCGTCGAAGGAAATCAACATTCCGGCGAAAAAGGTTCCTGTTTTTCGCGCCGGAAAAGCGTTAAAGGATGCCGTCAACGTAAGCGGCAAGAAGAAATAATTTTTTTGAGAATGTTTTTTCGCGAGAAGCGGCCTTCCCGTCGGGAAAGTCGCTTCTCATTTTTTGAGAGCGGTGACCGAAGCGGCGGCTACCACGCTTTGGGCGTGAATCCCTCCGGGACGTCGATCTTCACCGTATCGCCGGTCTGCGTGATGGCGTAAAGGCCCGTCTTGAGGGCGAGGTTCCTGACGCTGTCGGTCATGATGGCTCCGGCGAGAGCGCCGTAAATTTTTCGTTTGTCGCCTATTGAATTCTTGTGACGGCGAAGAATCTCCAGCCGCCGCGCGTGGTCTTTCACGTCCCGGCCTGACGGCTTGGATTTAACCTCCACGCCGACTGAGGATTCTCCGTTTTCCATGAGAATGTCAAATTCCGCGACGGCTTGTTTGTCCTTGCCCGTGATGATCTTCCTCCGTCCGGTCGAGATGTCGGTGAAGTGAAAACCGAGCGCGTTAAATTTCTCCATGATGCTTGGCGCAACCAGATGTTCGGCCAGTTCTCCGAATCGATTGTCCAGATCGCCAAACCGTTTGTCCGTCTCCTTCATTTTCCGATTCGTTTCTTCGTTCATTTCCCGTATCTGCCGAGCGGTTTCCCGTATCTGCCGGTCGGTCTCTTCGCTCCTTTCCCGTATCTGCCGGTCGGTCTCTTCGCTCCTTTTTCGCAAATATTCATCCAAGTCTTCTTTCATTTTCCGCATCTTCCGGTCCGATTCCCTGAACATTGCCCAGACTTTCTCGAACGTCAATCCCATTTCCGGTTCGCGCGGCTGTGTTGTCGTTGTCATCGCGTCTCGCCTCCCATCTCTATGAATCTTTGTTTTTATTCTATCACCGTGCCGGGATAAATCCATAGCGCGTTGGCGTTTATCCCGGCATATTGCCGGAGTTGCCTTTTGTTTTTGCCGCGTCTGGTTATAATTATGGAAGTGTATGGAGAGGGTGCGATGATGGGTAATTTTAGCAAGCGGGTTGTGTGCGTCGCCGGCGAAAAAGTCCGGTCACAAAGCAACGGTATCGCGGCGCGGTCGTTTTCGTCGCATGACAGACCAAAAGGGTATATGGTTTCTGAAAAATCCGGGGAGGAAATAGCCGGCGCTTTCCGTAAGGCATATCGCGAAATTTATTGGCTCATATTTATACCAGCGACCGGAAACATTTGCCAATCCTGTAGGAGCAGGCTAAGGCAAGTCTGTTAGTTTTTCAGACATGCGGACAAGTTTTGGCAAATCTTTCTGTCCGCGAGTATGACACAACAGAAGAGCACAGGTTGTTTTTATATGTTTCGAAATCATCATCGCGCGCTTTCAGCGCTTTATCGCGGCCGATACTATTTCGCGGGCTTCTTCCTGAATCCGGCGCAGGTGTTCGGGGCTCTTGAAGCTCTCCGCGTATATCTTGTACACGTCCTCGGTGCCCGAGGGACGCGCGGCGAACCAGCCGTTTTCAGCCGCGGCTTTTAGGCCGTCTATCGGCTGGCCGTTGCCGGGGGCTGTCGTCGTCATCATGGTTATCGGCTCGCCGGCGAGCGTGCCGGCGCGAACATCGGCGGGGGAAAGTTTTTTCAGCGCGGATTTTTCCTCCGGGTTTGATGGGGCGTCGATGCGCTGATAGAAGGGCTTGCCGAACTTGGCCGTCATCTCCTCGTAGCGGCGCGACGGGGTTTTGCCGGTAACCGCCAGTATCTCCATCGACAGCAGGTCCATTATGAAGCCGTCCTTGTCGGTCGTCCAAGTCGTCCCGTCCGTGCGCAGAAACGACGCCCCGGCGCTCTCCTCGCCCGCGAAGCCGAAAGAGCCGTCGGTGAGACCGTCGACGAACCACTTGAAGCCGACCGGAACCTCGCAGACCTCGCGCCCGATATCCGCCGCCATCCTGTCTATTATGGAACTCGATACGAGCGTCTTGCCGATCTTCGCGCCGGCTCTCCATCTTTCGCGGCGCGTCATCAGGTAATCGGCCGCCACGGCCAGATAAGCGTTGGGGTCCATCAGACCGTCAGCCGTCACTATGCCGTGTCTGTCAAAATCGGTATCGTTGCCGAACGACACGGCGTATTTGTCCCTGTTCGCGAGCAGGCCCGCCATCGCGTACGGCGACGAGCAGTCCATCCTTATCTTGCCGTCCCAGTCGACATACATGAAGGAAAACGTCGGATCGATATGCTTGTTCACGATATCGAGGTCGAGTTTGTACATTTCCGCTATCGGCGCCCAGAAGGCGACGCCCGAACCGCCCAGGGGATCGACGCCGGCCTTTATCCCGGAACGCGCTATCGCGTCCATGTCGACGATGTTTCGCAAATCCGAGACGTAAGGCGTCACGTAGTCGATGAACTTTGTCGTATCCGCGGCGAGCGCGCGCTTCAGCGGCAGGCGTTTCACGCCCGCGTTGCCGGACGCTATCAGCTCGTTAGCGCGTCTCTGTATGCGCCCGGTGATTTCGGGGGACGCGGGCCCGCCCGACGGGGGATTGTATTTTATCCCGCCGTCCTCGGGCGGGTTGTGCGACGGCGTTATGACTATCCCGTCGGCGCGAGACGCGCGTAAAACGTTCCAGTCGAGTATGGCGTGGGATATCACGGGCGTCGGGGTGAATCCGAAACCCTCCTGCGCGCGCAGTTCCACGCCGTTCGCCGCCAATACCTCTATCGCCGTCCTCAAGGCCGGTTCCGACAGCGCGTGCGTGTCCATGCCGATAAAGAGCGGCCCGGTGACGCCGTTTTGCGCGCGCGTCTCGGCCATGGCCTGACATATCGCCAGAATATGCGTCTCGTTGAACGAGTTTTTCAACGACGAGCCCCTGTGCCCGGACGTCCCGAACGAGACCATCGTGCGCGTCTCGTCGGGCGAAGGGGCCTCAGTGTAGTAGGCCGACACGAGTTTTGGAACTGACACCAGTATCTCCATGGGCGCCGGACGCCCGGCCAGATCGGAATTCGCCATATTTTCATACCCCTTTCGTATCATACGGGCCGCGAAATTTGCGCTGTTATTTCAATCGCGTGCCGATGCCTTTATTGTACTTCAAAATGACGGCCCGCGAATAAAATGCCGGCCGGTTTTTCGCGGGATTCGCGAATCGGGACCGTCATTCCCCGATCACCTTCAATCCGCCCAGACCCGGGTTTTGACACCCGTATCTGTCAAGGGCCAGTGAAAATGTCGCGTTTTTGGTGCGATTTGGGCCAGTGAAAATGTCACCCCCTTACCCAATATTCGCATAAATCAATGTCATGTCATCTGCGTTGTTCCTTTCTT
>JAIRKI010000018.1 GCA_031260185.1 Synergistaceae bacterium
GCAAGGGCATCATAGGAATTGGAATTGAACGCGGAGACACTGCCGCTCACTGTACAACCCGTTATTGTTCCGACATTCCACCCTACAAATCCGCCTGCCCAAGAACCCCCGGAAGTGCCGGTGTTATTACCTGAGACAGAGACATCAGTCAAATGAACATCCTTGATAGTTCCGCTGTTGTGTCCGAAAAGGCCGGGATAGAGAAAATTATCTGATTGCTCCATCTTCACAATCATATTGCGTATCTCAAATCCATGACCATTGAACGTACCGCTGAACCGTACCGGATTCGTAAAGCCGATTGGTATCCAATAATGGGCGCCAAGGTCGATGTCATTAACAATACGAATGGTTTTATCCGTGAAATTATCAGTACCGTCATTGACGAGTTTCGTCAGCCCGGCCAATTCTTTCGCGTTTGTAATTTCATACTTTCCATCGAGATACCACGTTGTGTCGTAATTACCGGTATCTGTCCAATTGCCTTCCGGTAAATGATCAGGTTCTGGCCCAGGCGGGGGCGGTTCTTCTTCAGATGTATCATCCACAATAGGCGCATCGCAACCGCCTCCGCAACTCATTGCGATAAACATCCCCAGCACCAACATTGTTACCCACGATAACCAGTTCTTGCGTTTCAACACGATTCACACCCCCGCCCCCGTAAAATTTTTTTTAAATTATACCATATGTGATTTGCGAAAACGCGAAAATTTTTTCACCGTATTCGCGAATCCAAAATCACGCGTCTCCGGTTTATACTTTTCATACTTCGGCGAGCGATTTTCCACGCTTCGGTTCGGCTTTCAGGGGCACGCCGACGCAATCGACGCTCTCCATCACGTCCACGAGCATACGCTCCATTTCGTCCGCGCGCGAGGCGGGGGTTTCGCAAATCAGGGAATCGTGAACCTGGAGGACGAGTTTCGTGTCGGGAAATTTTTCAGTCAGCGCCGCGTCCAGCCGAATCAGCGCGATTTTGGCGATATCGGCCGCCGCGCTCTGTATCGGGGTGTTTACCGCCACCCTGTCCATTGAGCCGCTTCCCCTGCCCTCGACGGTCGTAACCTCCGCGAGCGGCCGGATACGCCCGAAAATCGAGCGCGTGTAACCCGCCGCTTTCGCGTCTTTGGCGCTTTTTTCGAGATATATTTTCACTTTGGGCAGGGCCTCGAAATAACGCTCCACAATCGCCGCCGCCTGACGCCTCGGTATGCCCATCCTCGACGCGAGGCCGTGAGCGCCCATGCCGTATATCAGGCCGAAGTTCACGGTCTTGGCGAATCGCCGTTGTTCCGGCGTTATCTCCTCCGGCCCGAGCCCAAACACCCACGACGCCGTTTCGAGATGTATGTCGCGCCCGTTTCTGAAAGCGTCGGCGAGGCGTTCTTCCCCCGAAAGGCAAGCCAGAACGCGAAGCTCGATCTGCGAGTAATCGGCCGCGATGAAGACGCTGTCCGCGTCTTTGGGAGTGATGGCGCGCCTGAATTTTTCGGCCCATTCGCCGAAGACGGGCAGGTTTTGGACGTTGGGGTCGCGGCTCGCGAGGCGCGCCGTTCCCGTGGCGGTATGGAGAAACGTCGAATGAATCCTGCCGTCGCGCGACGACGACGCGTGTTTTATAAACGGCTGCACGAAACCGGATGACATTTTCGAACATTCCCTGTATTCGAGCAGTTTCAACGGTATGGCGCACATCGGCTCGGGCAGCCCCGAAAGCTCTTCGAGCACGCTGACGTCTGTGGAGTAACCGGTTTTCGTCTTTTTGGCCGCCGGAAGCCCGAGGCGTTCGAACAACAGTCGGCCGACCTGCTTTGGCGAATTGAGGTTGATCACGCCGCCCGACGCTTCGTATATCTCGGTCTCGATCCGCGCGATTTTCGACGCGAGTTCCGCGTCGAGCCGCCTGAGCGCGCCGGTGTCAGCGTACAGGCCGCGCCTGCCGAGTTCCGAGAGAACCGGAACCAACGGGGCGTCTATTTTTTTCATGACCTTGACCATGTCGTCGCCGAACCTGCCGCCCCTGAAAGTCTCCCACGCGCCCCATATTTCTCCCGCGTTATCGAGCGCCGGATGCGAGCCGGCGTCGGGATGATAAAAATAATCGGCGAGGACCGTATCGCGGATTTTATCGCCGTACTTTGCCAAAAAATCGAATCGGGCGCAGGATTCGCCGTAATCCGACAGAATCAGTTCGCTGTCCGGGCGTTCGAGCCATTCTTTCAATCGCCCGGCGTCGGCGGGCACGAGTTTCCATTTTCCGTCGCGCGCTGTCAGCCGGTCGGGGTTGTGCGTCAAAACGAGCCGGTCGCGGGATAATATTTCGCTCCACTCCGCTTCTTTTGTCCCTTCGGCCACGGCGTTTTCCCGCGGCGGACACGAGACGGAAATCTCCGGGATGACATCGCCCGCGAGATTGAACCTTTCGGAGAGTTTTTTCATGCCGAGGCGCGTGAGGAGCGCCCGGGCCTCCGTTTCGCGCGCGGGCCGCATCGTCATGGAGCCCGAATCGGCCGCCTCGACGGGCAGCGGCACTACCAAGCCGCGGCTCATGTACGCGGCGTCCCTGCCGTTTTCGAGTTTTTTTCGGACGGACTCGGAGAGCGACCCCAAGGCTTCGTAAATGGCGTCGAGCGAACCGTAAGACGATACGAGAGCGCGCGCGGTCTTGTCGCCGATGCCTTTCACGCCCGGAATATTATCGACGGAATCCCCGGCGAGCGCCAGATAATCGGCCATCGCGGCGGGCTCGAAACCATATTCCTCACGGAACGCCGCTTCGTCGTACAACTTGAACTCCGAAACGCCCTTCGACGGACGGGCCATCTCGATGCCGCCGCGCAATATCTGAAACATGTCTTTGTCCGCTGAAAAAATGAGCGCCTCATGGCCTTCTTTTTCCAGGGCGAGGGCTGTCGACGCGATCACGTCGTCGGCCTCCGTCCCGTCGCGTATGAAAACGGGAAATCCGAGAACGTCGGCCAGTTCGAGGATGATGGGCATCTGCGTTTTGAATTCATCGGGGGCTGGTTTACGGCCTTCCTTGTACTCCCTGTACATCGCGCCGCGAGCTGTGGGACCCTTTGGGTCGAAAAAAAGGCCGATGCCGTCGGGCCGCCATTCGTCAACCGCTTTCAGAAGCATGTTGAAAAACCCCAGAACCGCGTTGGTGGGCGTTCCGTCGGGAGCGTTCATCCCCGGCAGGGCGTAAAATCCGCGGAACGCGAGCCCGTGTCCGTCCACGAGCAGATAATTTTTTGTTTTTTTAGGTTCAGGCGCCGTTTCATCCATCGCGGGCGACCTCCGTCAGCGGAATTGAGGTATAATCGAAACGATAACGAGGTTATTATAGACGCAAATCCGCGGGATCAAACCCGCGGATTTGGGCGGCGTCTTGGTGTTTAACCAGGCGCTGTTACAGAACGCGAATGAAAATTTTCGGAGTGGGGAGCGAGGCATAATGGAAACGAAAACACGAGAACCGCAAATGGGGCTTACTTTTGAGAAGGTCTGGGCCGCGTTGATGGAGTTGCGTGAGGAATCGAAGGAAACCGGGCGGTTGATTCGGGAGATGCGTGAGGAATCGAAGGAAACCGACCGACGCCTGCGGGAAACCGACCGGCTGGTCAAGGAGACCGGTAAAAGTATCGGCGGCCTGAACAACAGTTTCGGCGAATTAGCGGAGCATTTGGTAGCCCCCAATATCTGCGAGAAGTTCAACGCATTGGGTTATCACTTCAATGGTTCCAATAAAAATCAGGAGATCAAGAACGAGCGTGGACAGATAATCGCGGAGATAGACATCATATTGGAAAATAACGACTGCATTGTTGCCGTGGAGGTGAAGTCAAAACCGAAGAACGCGGATATCGACAATTTTGCGGGGCGGTTGGAAATTTTGAGGAAGTACAAGGACGAAAAAAAGGACAATCGCAGGATTCGCGGCGCAATCGCGGGAGCTGTATTCAACGATCATGTAAAAAGGGCGGTAATTGAAGCCGGTTTCTACGCCATAGAACAGACCGGCGACACCGTGAGGATTGACGTCCCGGAGGGGTTCAAGCCGAAAGAATGGTGAGAGCGCGGATGTAAAACATGCAGCGTATTTTAGGGGAGGCGATAAAAATGTCAAGAAACGGAAAAATGAGGGTACGGTTCGCGCCCAGCCCGACCGGGGCGCTCCATATCGGCGGAGCCCACACGGCTCTTTTCAACTGGCTCGCCGCGCGCCACGCCGGCGGAACTTTCATACTGCGCATAGAGGACACCGACAACGAGCGCTCCACCGTCGAGTACGAGCGGACGATAATGGACGGTCTTGAATGGCTCGGGCTGAATTGGGATGAAGGGCCCTACCGTCAGTCGGAAAAGACGGGCGAATACGCCGAAATCGCGGACAGTCTCATAAAATCGGGCAAAGCCTACCGCGAGGGCGGCGCCGTGCTCTTTCGCGTGCCGACCGGCGAACGGATAATTTTCGACGACGTCATTTACGGCAGGATAAGCGTCGCGAGCGAAAAAGCCTCCGTGAACACCGACGGGACGGTGAAGGACATCGTGCTGATCAAAAGCGACGGCGCGCCGACCTACAATTTCGCGGTCGTCGCCGACGACCACGGCATGGACGTGACCACGGTCATCAGGGGCGAGGATCACATAGCCAACACGCCCAAGCAGATTTTGATATATCGCGCCCTGGGCTGGGACGCGCCGGATTTCGCCCATCTGCCCATGATACTGGGCGCGGACAAGAAAAAATTGTCCAAGCGCCACGGCGCGACGAGCGTTTTCGAGTACAGGGACATGGGATACCTGCCCGAGTCGGTGTTCAACTTCCTCGCGCTGCTGGGATGGACGCCGGGAAACGACGTCGAGATATTCGACAGGACGCTGGCGGTTGAAAAGTTCGAATTGTCGAAAGTGACCAAAAAACCGGCCGTGTTCGACATGAAAAAGCTCGACTTCGTGAACCGGGAACACCTCAAAGCGATGGATCCAGGGGCGAGATACGAAGCGATAGAGCCGTTCTGGCGCGAGATGGGCTTTGACGTCGGCAAATTTCCCCCCGCGTACCTCGAAAACGCGCTCATCCTGATGGGCGGGCGGGGCAAAACCACGAGGGAACTGGCCGAGTTCAGCGATTATTTTCTCGATTTCGACGCGGTGAAATCGAGATACGCGGCCGGCGAAATAACTCATGAACACCGCGAAAAGTTAAAGAACTGTTTCGGAGAGATGCTGTGGAAATTCTCCCCCGACAACTGGGACGCGGAAAAACTGGAGAGTTTCGCGCGCGGCTGGTGCGAGACAAACGGAGTATCGCTCAAGGAAATAGCCATGCCGCTGCGGTTCGCCCTGTCGGGCCGGAAAGTCAGCCCCGGAGTGTTCGAGATCGCCTCCCTCCTGGGCCGCGATGAGTGCAAGAACAGACTGGAGCATTTCGGTTTCGCGGGATAGGCTTTTTCCGCGAGGGAATCGGACCCATGGGGCCTCGTAAATCCTCTGATGATGAGAGGGGGTGAGGCAACTAAAATCGGTTTTTAGATGATACATGAAATATTTTATATTTATTATGGTAATGCGCTATATATCATCTCGTGGCATTTCGGGACATAATAAATTATTACTATCTAATTAGATAGTAATATTAAATTATTTCCCCAAGAAAATAGCCAAGTTATTTATCGACAGCTCCTTACCTCAGTTTCCAAATTCAATTTCGCAAGCATTTATTGGGTTATGTCGAGCAATAACCTGTTTGACCCCGCAATTTGGTGTTTTGAAGAATACTATGAAGATAATGGATTTATGCTTGACTTGACCGCTATGCGTCAATACTATGAAAAACTCAAAAATGACTGGTTTAACGTAATATGGGGTTATGACAAGTTCAATTACCCAAAAGATTTACAAGATGATTGTCCTGATATTGTTTTCTTTAACGCGCCGTATTTGTTAAACCGCTCAGGACACCAACTTCCGTCAAGGATTACGACAAACTATCTTACTTGTTATTTGCCATACGGGATGCACGTTTCAAATGAGCCGGGGTTTCACTTCGAAAACGATTATATTACAGCTTGTTGGCTGCATTTTATAGACACAAGGCAAGCCTTTGATTATTGCGCGAAAAACGCTTGTACAAACGGGGCAAATACGGTGTTATCCGGTTATCCAATGTTAGACGGATACGCCGAGCCGCGCAAACCATTCGGAGGACTGAAATTACCTGAAAATCCCGTTGTCGTATACGCTCCGCATTGGAGCGTTGAAACATGGCACAACACCGCCACGTTTCACATACACGCCGCGAAAATTATGGAGTTGCTTACAGCAAATCCGACGGTAAACTTTGTTTATAAGCCGCACTCCCGGCTCGCACCGGAAATACATGTTCGGGAAAACAGACCCGACAGAACTTCCGTAACCTATGCGGACTATCAGGAATACTGCGATAATTGGCGTAATTCGCCAAACGGTATAATCGTCGAGGACAGCAGTTTTATCGATCTGTTCAAAAACACTGATTGCCTTATTACGGACCGTTACACGTTCTTGACTGCGTGGCTGCCGACGGATAAGCCATGCATATTCCTGATGAATCCCAAAGGGCCGAAAGACCCATACAAATATTATTACGGATTCATCAAACCTGTCATTGATTCTTACTACACTGTTCACACCAACGACGAACTTCTTGACACATTTAATAGCGTTTTTATCGCCGGGAAGGATGAAAAAGCGGCGTAGCGTAAAATAGCGAAAGAGCGATTGATATACAACCTAGTATTACAGTTGTAAAACATGCGAGTGACGATAGTGATACCACATAGCAATAGCTTGATGCGCTCTGCGCCAATTAATCCAATGGAGAACAATAGAACGGGAAAATGACCGTATA
>JAIRKI010000034.1 GCA_031260185.1 Synergistaceae bacterium
CCCAGCGCCCTCTCGAACAAATCCATCCGCCCGAGCGAAGGGAATTCGTCGAGAAGCAACAGAAGGCGATGTTTGTATGTCTCCGCGCTACGACCATCGGCGAAATCCATCCTCGCCGCGAGCGTGAAAATAATCTGCGTCAACACAAGCCGAGTAAGCGGCATGAGCCTCAACTGGTCGTTCGGGTTTATCACGAGATAACAGGAGACAGGATCGTCGTGATTCATCAAATCGCGTATTCTGAAACTGCTCTTGCTGGTATTCCTTGCCACCACCGGATCGCGGAAAAGCCCCATGTTCGAGATGACCGTCGAGAGAACGCTTCCCGCTTCCTCGTCCGGCTTGTTCAATATCGACTGCGCCTCCTGTGCGACTATGGGATGGACAAGGGGCCTTAAAGTCTTTCCGTTCGGTTGTTCCGCCTCGATGTAGCCAAGGTGAGGATACTCCTGCCATTTTTCTACGACTTTTCTCCAGGGAATCCCAGGTTTCGAGAGTTCGGTCAGCACGTCGGATATCCCCGGAACGCCGCGCCGCTCCATTCTGAACCGATACAGCAGATGTGTGATAGCGCCCAGCATGAAGCTCGACGCCGTTTTTTCCCAGTGATCCTGACCTCCTTTGCCGTGCGGATCGACGATGATGGCTACTATCTGCTGAATACTCGAGGTCTCGCTGTTCGTCCCTGACGGGACAAGCTGGAAGGCCGGCATTTCCGGGTCTAAATGGTTAGGCAGTTTCTTCCCCGGTTCGAAGATATAATCCAACTGGACTTCCTTCAAAGGGTTGAAGGTTGCCGACGTGCCTTTTTCGAGAGCATCGGGGTCTGTGAAATCCAGTTTGAGAATTTTTTGTTTCAGAACATTCTTCCTGTATCCGGCGCTCAACGAAAAATTTTCTTGCTTGATATCCAGCACGAATACGCTTTGCCGCCAACCGTCAAGCAAAGTGGGAAGAACCAGCGATATTCCCTTGCCGCTTCTCGTGGGAGCATAGCAAAGCACATGTTCTCTCCCGCCATGTCGCATCATCTTAACTTCCTTGCCGACCTTAATCCCGCCCACGACGACGCCTTCCGGGAAAGGCTCGCCGTCACTATCGAGAAGTCCGGCGTTTTGAATCTCCTTCAGCGTCGCCCAATGCGCCGAGCCGTGCAGAGATTCAAGGCTCTCGCTCTTGCCCTTCAGATAACACCTTCTCGCGGCGAACGCGGAGAGGATGAGCCCGAAGGAAAACACGAACGCGCTCATGGCAGCTACCGAAGACCGGGATTCCTCGTAGGTGGACATCAGGACATAGAGCCAGTACATGGCGCGGTAGAAGGGGTATATCGAATACCCCTTCACCGAAAAGCGCCATCCCAGCGCGGGGCTGTGCCCGAAAGCATACGCGACGTATTGAGCCGTAACCTGCAATGTCAGTACCAGGCAGACAGCGAGGATTATCATCGCCTTGACTTTGTAGCTCATGCCCTCGCGCTTTAACCCGCGAAACGAATAATCCCGCGTTTTGACGACGTTCCGTGCCATGTCAGCGCCTCAGCCCTTCCCGTTTTTGCGACAGCTTTTCGTCTTTCGCCTGTACGGAGCTGTATCCCTGTTCGTCAACCGCAAGATTCGCGTCCTCGCCTATTTTGAGGTTCGCGTTCGCCGAGCTATTCTTTATGTCATGCAGGATCGCGTGATTGTCGCCGATCGCCTGTATCGCGGACTTGTCAGGGCTTGTCAGCCCGCCAAGAATCCCAATGATGTTTCCCTGGTACGTCCTGCCCGGCTGCGCGCTCGTTACTATCGCGTCCTTGCCCAGTTGTTCTTTCGCGACATTCCTGGCGGCCGCGATCTTATCGACGCCCACGCTTGCCTCCCTGGAGGAAGCGGACGCCCTCAGATCGTTCACCTGCGACGCCGCCTTGCCCGCCGCCGCGATAACACTCTCCTGCACTCCCGATAGGTCGGCGTTGGGGAGGTTGGAGTCGAGTCCTCTGGGAACAGTGGCCGCTTCCGAGACGAGTTCCTGTCCTTTCTGCGCTTCCGCCCGCTCACGGTTTGCTTGAAAGGACTGTTCCTCCTGTTTCTGCCTCATGTCGGCGAGTACGGCCCCGGCGAGAAGGCTCCCGTCACGCGCCGCCTTGGAGAGCTGAGATGGGTCGCGCTTTATGCTCGCGGCCCACGCTTTTGTCGGCGCTCCTTCGGTCTGTTCCACCGGAATACCGGCCTCGCGCATGGCGAGTGTGCTGGCTATGCTGCACCGCAGCCCCAGAAGCTCAGGCGTGTGGACTGTCTGTGTCAAACCCAATTCTTCAGCGTTTTTGACTGTGAGCTTTTTGATTGCGTCCCGGTATTCGTTTACATCGCTTCCCGGCTTTATCTCGATTCCGGCGTTTTTCAGCATCTGCGCCGCTTTTTCGAGATTTGGCTTGTCCTTTTCCGGCAAGGGCAGCCGCCCGTTCAGTTGCTGGACGTTAAAGACAGAATACCCGTGCGGCTTCATCTTCCCGTCTTTTCCCTCAGCCCAATGCTCCAGGACTGTGCCGTGTTCGCCCTTTCTGACGTACAGGCCGTTCTTGTTGGCCTCGCTCGCCGTGATGAAGCGCGGGTCGTCATAGCCTTTCTCCGCGCACTTCTCCATCAGGTAAAGCGCGTTGAGCCCGCCGTACTCCCTGCCGGATATGGCGCTCTGGATAGGCATGTCCGGCAGGTCTTTTCTCTGCCAGGGGATAACCCCGGCTTCAAGTGAGCGCGCGACGCGCTCAGCAAATTCCTCCCGTCTTTTTTCAGTAGCGGATGTCATGTCAATTCAGCTCCTTTTCAATCCAGTTTTCGACGAAACGTTCTTCTTCCGATTCGTCGGCTTCCACGAAATCGCTTTCCTCCGGCTCGTCCGTGGTTTCCGGCGCGCACAGCATTTCAAGCATTTCTTCACGCGTCAGTTTTTTTATGTCTCTCATGTCCTCACCTCCTTTCGGTTTTTGCGTTTTACGTGGTTCAGATATTCCATGCGAACACGGCGGGGACGCCGAACAGGAGAGACCAGAGCGATACGATTCTCTTCTGAGAGACGGGCAGTGACGTTTCCCTGCACCACCAGAGATTGGCCACGCAGATGATCTCGCCGGGTTTTTGAATCATCGAGGAGACGAGCGGCCATGTCAGGAAAGCCTCATAGCAGACGATTACAGCGGCCTTCCTGTCGCCAGACAGCGGGAGTATGCCGCATTCCCAGAGATGGAGATTGGCGCCGGTCTGGGCGAGCGGGCCTTTATACATAGAGAACGGGACTGGGATACGTTGGCGGATATAAGCTATTCTTCCCTCGTGAGCCATGAGAATCGCGTTGTCGTACTTTCTTCCGTCGCCGGTGGGCAGTTCCGCGCCGAATATAACGGTTTTGTCTGGGAATAGATGCTGAATCTCGTTCCTCCACAGCTCAAGCCCTGTTCTGTTCAGCCTTCCGGCTATGGTCTCCGGCAAAATAACGATATCCGCCGCGGCGTCTTTGCCGATCCGGTTCCTCAACTCCGAGAACACTATGTCTGCCCGTTCGTAATCCCGCCCGAAGTTAAAACTGCCGCTGCCGAGCCTGCCGAACGACGTATCGACCGGCATGATTCCCTCGGGTTTTGGAGGTTCGTACCAGCTATTGGGAGCCAATATCGCGAACGCGGCCATGACGCAGAGAATAGAATACGCGGCTTTTCGGGATACGGCGCAGAATACATATACAGCGAGCATAGTCATAATCCCGGCGAACCCCCAGCCTTTGAAAATCGTCCCGGAGGCGATGAGAGGATTGATTATGCCGATAAGCGACAGCGGCGGCAGCAGATAAGCTATGAGAAACGCGGGGATAAGCATCATGGCCTTAAATTTCGGCTCACTGTCCCAAAGGACGAGGAACGGCAGGGATACCCCAAGCGGCATCAGGAAGTAAAGTAAAGAGGCTTGCCAGAACGCGTGATCCTCGGACAGGAATACCGCGGCGCCGGGTAAAAGCCCCCTCGACGCGGCCAGCTTGTAGGCCAGGATAACGGCAAACGCGGCGTATCTCGACTCCGCGAGCGTCCAGAGGATGGGCACGGCCAGAACGAGAGCGGATAGTCCGGGTGCTGTCGTAAATC
>JAIRKI010000051.1 GCA_031260185.1 Synergistaceae bacterium
GGCGTTGCGCCCCGGTCTGAAACCATAACTTCCGTCCGAAAACTCCGGCTCGAATATCGGCTCCGGTACCTGCGCTATCGCAAGCTGTATCACTCTGTCCACTACTGTTGGCACTCCCAACTCCCGTATCCCTCCGTCGGGTTTCAATATCTCAACTCTCCTGACGGGCTGAGGTCGGTAACTGCCCTGTGATATACTCGCGACGAGTTCGCCTCCGCTGCTCTTCAGGTGTTCCGGAAGCTCGTCTGTCGTCATTCCGTCGATTCCCGGCGCTCCGCCGTTCTTCTGGTTTCCAACCTACCCTCGCAGGAACAGCCCGCTTCTTTGCGGTTTTCTGCATTCATCGCTATGCCTCACCTCCCGAACTTCTAAGAACTACCACTGTTCGGCCCTTCCCGATTACTCGGTACTATGGCTTCTGCTGACTTCTCACAGTTCGTTGTTACTACAGACTTCATACGTCGTTTCCATCTGCCTGTGAGACCTCCCCGGGTAAGAACGATAACCTTCCCCTCATATATCCGCCACATTTACACCACGGGATTCGGGCAGTATTGGACTTCACTTTGTTTAGCAAGCTCGTCCGTCCCGCATATGCCTTATATGTGGTTTCTGTTCGTCGGACCGAGGGTTTGCCTCCGGCTTCCTTCGGATTCCGCCTCGCGGCGGACACCCTTGCCTTCAGCTAACAGTTCCTACTGCCAAGTCTGTAGAGGACTTTCACCTCCAAGTTATCGCACATGCCGGGCACACTAAAACCCCGCCCCGGCTCTTCGCGAGCCGGGGCGGGGTGGCGTTTTTTTACTTTTTTCCTACCGCGCCGAATAATCCATCGCGGCGATGTGCTGATAGTAGCGCCACTTCAATTTGAGTTCGGCTTCCTCTTCGGCAAGCAGCGATGCGGCTGTGGCCGGGTCGGCCTTCTGAAGGCTCTTGTAACGGACTTCGTTGTAGATGTAGTCGGCAAGCGGAAGCGTCGGAGCTTTGCTGTCTATCGAGAGCGGGTTTTTGCCCTCGGCCAGCAGCGCCGGGTTGTAGCGCATCAGTATCCAGTGGCCGGAATCGACGGCTTTCTTCTGCTGTTCGAGGCCGTGTTCCATCTCTATCCCGTGAGATATGCAATGGCTGTAGGCTATGATGAGGGAAGGCCCGTCATACGCCTCGGCTTCGAGGAAGGTTTTCACCGTGTGGGCGTCGTTCGCGCCCATCGCGATGCGGCCCACGTACACGGAACCGTAGGACATCGCTATGAGGGCGAGATCTTTCTTGCCGAGCCTCTTGCCGCCGGCGGCGAACTTCGCCACCGCGCCGCGGGGCGTCGACTTGGACATCTGCCCGCCGGTGTTGGAGTAAACCTCGGTGTCGAGAACGAGTATATTGACGTTGCGCCCGCTCGCTATGACGTGATCCAGCCCGCCGTAACCTATGTCGTATCCCCAACCGTCGCCGCCTATCAGCCATACGCTCTTTTTGACGAGAGTGTCCGCGACGCTCAGGAGTTCTTCGGATTCCTCCGTTTTCATCCACGAGAGTTTTTCCTCCAACAGTTTGATCCTGTCGCGCTGGGCATGAATCTCCTTTTCATTGGTCTGAGGGGCTTCGATAATCTTCCTGGCGAAATCCGCGCCTATCTCCGGCTCGCCCGACAGTTTGGTCAGCAACTCGACGGCGAATTCGCGATGCTTGTCGATCGTCAGCCTGTATCCCAGGCCGAACTCGGCCGCGTCTTCGAAAAGGGAGTTGTTCCATGCGGGACCGCGCCCGTCATCGTTGACAGTCCACGGAGTGGTCGGCAGGTTGCCGCCGTATATGGAACTGCAGCCGGTGGCGTTGGCGATCAGCGTCCTGTCCCCGAAGAGGCTCGAAAGTAGTTTGAGATACGGCGTCTCGCCGCAGCCGCCGCACGCGCCGGAGAACTCGAACAGCGGACGCAGCAGTTGCACGTCCTTCACGGACGAATGGTTCAGCTCGTTGCGGTTGACGTCGGGAACGCTCAGGAAAAATTCCCAGTTGTCGCGTTCGGGCTCGCGCAGCGGAAGCTGTTCGCGCATGTTGATCGCCTTTTTCGACGCGTCCGCCTTGTTTTTGGCGGGACAGTTGTGGACGCAGAGCCCGCAGCCTATGCAATCCTCGGGAGCTACCTGAATCGTGTATTTCATGCCGGCGAAGTTTTTCCAGTTCGCGTCTTTCGACTTGAACGTGGCCGGAGCGTCCTTCAGCAGTTTGCTGTCGTAGACCTTGGCCCTGATGGCGGCGTGCGGGCACACAAAGGCGCATTTGCCGCACTGGATACATACGTCGGGGTCCCACACCGGGATGTCGATGGCGACGTTGCGCTTCTCGTACCGCGACGTTGCCGTGGGATACGAGCCGTCCTCCGGCATCGCGGACACCGGCAGCGAGTCGCCCTCGTTTATCATCATCGGGGCGAGCACCTGTTTTACGAATTTAGGAGACTCGTCGGCGACGGCCGGCCTCACGTCGAACTGAGCCGTCACTTCCTCCGGCACTTTGACCTCGAACAGGTTCGCGATCGTGGAGTCGACCGCGTCGATGTTCTTGCGGACTATCTCGTCGCCCTTCCTGCCGTATGTTTTTTTAATCGACTTCTTTATGGCGCTGACGGCCTCGTCCTTCGGCAGCACGCCGCTGATGGCGAAGAAGCTGGTCTGCATTATCGTGTTGATGCGGGCGCCCATGCCGGTATCCTTCGCGATGGTCACCGCGTCGATGACGTACAGTTTTATTTTCTTGCCGATGATTTGGCGCTGCGCCTTGGCGGGAATGTGATCCCACACCTCGTCCTTGCCGTAGGGGCTGTTGAGGAGGAACGTGGCGCCGTCCACGGCGTTTTTGAGCATGTCGTACCTCTCCAGGAACGAGAACTGATGGCACGCCACAAAATTCGCGTGATGCACGAAATATGACGCGTAAATGGGGTTCGGCCCGAAACGCAGGTGACTCGTGGTGATGCCGCCCGATTTTTTGGAGTCGTACTCGAAGTAACCCTGAGCGAAATTGTCTGTGTCCTCGCCGATGATTTTGATCGAGTTCTTGTTGGCGCCGACGGTGCCGTCCGATCCGAGGCCGTAGAAAAGACAGCGCACGCATTTGGGGTCTTCCGTGGTGAAGTTCTGGTCGTAGGGGATGCTGCTGAACGAAATATCGTCCTCGATGCCGACCGTGAAGCCGTTTTTGGGCTTCAGCCTGATGAGTTCGTCGTATACGGCTCTCACCATGGCCGGGGTGAAATCCTTCGACGACAGTCCGTAACGCCCGCCTATCACTGTGACTTTGGGGCGGGAGGAGAGGGCCCGGACGACGTCCATATAGAGGGGCTCTCCGGGAGACGTCGGGTCTTTGCAGCGGTCGAGAACGGCGATCGAATCGACGGTGACGGGCAGCGAATTGAGGAAAGTCCCGATATCGAACGGGCGATACAGACGCACTATCATAAGCCCGACGCGCTCGCCCCCGGCGACCATGCGCTCCACAGCCTCGCGCGCCACGTAAGCGCCGCTGCCCATCATTACTATCACGCGTTTCGCGTCGGAAGCGCCGTAGTAGTCGAACAGATGATAACCGCGCCCCACCTGGTTGGCGAATCGGTTCATGGCGCGCTGCACCACGCTCGGCATCTCTTTGAAATACGGCGTGCAGGCTTCGCGCGACTGGAAGAACGTGTCGGGATTCTGAGCCGTGCCGCGGAGTTCGGGATTGTTTGGGGAAAGCCCGCGCTTCCTGTGCTTGTAGACCAAATCCAGGTCTATCAGGGCTCGCATGTCGTCGTACGAAATGGATTCGACTTTCATGACCTCGTGGCTCGTGCGGAAACCGTCGAAAAAGTGGAGTATGGGGACGCGTCCTTCGAGAGTGGCCATTTGGGATATGAGCGCCATGTCCATCACTTCCTGCACGGACGAGGAACAGAGCATGGCCCAGCCCGTGGAGCGCGCGGCCATGACGTCGGAGTGGTCGCCGAATATCGAGAGCGCGTGGGTGGCGAGAGTGCGCGCGGAGACGTGCATGACGGTACTCGTCAGCTCTCCGGCTATTTTGAACATATTCGGGATCATCAGGAGCAACCCCTGGGAGGCCGTGAAGGTCGTGCTGAGCGCGCCGGTCTGCAAGGCGCCGTGATACGCGCCGGACGCGCCGGCCTCGCTCTGCATCTCCGTTACGGCCGGAATCGTGCCCCAGATATTCGGGCGCCCCTCGGCGCTCCATTGGTCGGCCCATTCCCCCATGGACGACGACGGGGTTATCGGATATATCGAGATAACCTCGTTGGTAGCGTGGGCGACGTATGCGGCAGCTTCATTTCCGTCCAGTGTGACATTGGTCTGTTCTGACATCTTTTTGATTTCCTCCCCTTTGGATTACCGAAGATATATCTTCGGTATTTAATTGAACCGCGTCGGGCGCGGCTTGCCGATTTACGTTTCAATATTACCATAAATTACCATAAAAACGCGTACGCGAATATTTTTTACGCGCCCCGAAATTCACTGGATACATCCGTCGGATAATAATAGATCTCCTCGGGAATTAATCCGTTCAACCATCAACCATTGAGAGAGCTGAAGAGGAGTATAATTTACAAGGGCGATACAAGTGACACGATATGCAAAGGCAACGCAATTGAGCGAGGA
>JAIRKI010000020.1 GCA_031260185.1 Synergistaceae bacterium
GGCGCAATATATCAAAAATTGGATAATTTCCTTAAAGACCGGATACATAAAACTGTTGGTCTCGGGGGACTTTGGGATAATATTCAAAATATAACATATGTATGATCGCGATTTTCTTAACCCAAAAGTCGTCTTAATTTGTTTTTTACTATGACGTACATCACAAATCAATCGGCGTCGTTTTTTTCTGATAAGTAGTCCCCGTCTCCACTTCGCAACGCCGCAAACACCGATAAAGCGTTCCTTTGGAAATATGTAATCGACATGGACGATACGCTGAAATTCTGCTTCACGGACCTCGGATAATTGGGAAACTTATGCTGAACTTATCCCTCATGAGGCGCGCCTACGGGTGTGAGACCGGCGGTATTTATGCCGGGTCCATTTTCTTTTTGGCGATGTTTCCGAATTGAACTTTAATCGCTTTGCCGAGATCACGCGGCGACATGTAAAACATCAACCCGCGCTCACCCGCGTTTACGGCTATTTTTTCATGGTTCGCCGCGTCTTCGTATATATACACCGGATATTGTTTGCCGCTTTTTATCGGAGAGCAGCCTCCCATGACATACCCGGTGAGGACAAACAACTCATTTTTATTTACCATGGTAACTTTACCGTTTCCCGACAGTCGCGCCAGAGCTTCCGTGTCGAGGTCAAAGCCGGCGGGGATACACGCTTCCAGCACGCCTGTCTTGTCGCCTCTCAAGACGAGCGTCTTGTAAATCACTTCGTAAGGCAGCCCCATGTCGTCGGCGGCGTGTTCTGCCGAGAGATCGCCCGAATCTACGCCGTAACGGATGAGCTCGTAAGATATCCCCAGCTCGTCGAGACGTTTTGCCGCTTTGGTCTTTTTTCCATCTTTTGACGGTTTTATCATGACATGCTTCCTCCCTGCCGCATACCCGTTATATGCCTGATTATCAAATTATAAATGAATAATTTCCCCTTCGGCAAATTTTTTACGTCTTTTCCCGCGAGAGGGGACGTAAGATCGGTTCCGTCCGGCAGTCTTTGCCGATTCCGGAATCCCCTTGCTTTAGCGAGGGGATTATGTCAAAATTGGGGCGAGGGATATTATGCCGGGGTCTTCGGTGGAGGTATAAAATTTGTCGGTTTTTCCCAACATTCGCTGGCAGGACGTATTGGATATACTGGTGGTGGCGTTTCTTTCATACCGCGTCTTGCTTTTTTTCGCGGATACGAGGGCGATGCAGCTCGCGCGCGGGCTTTTCGTCGTAGTGGTCTTTGGACTGATCGCGCGCGCCATGGAACTTCGCGCGATCATGTGGCTGCTGAGCCATCTGCTGAGCGCGGTCATAATAACCGTTCCCATAGTGTTTCAGCCGGAACTCAGGAGGCTGCTCGAAGCCATAGGGCGCGGGGGCATTCCGGGCAGGAGGGCCGGCGTCGATGACATTTCCGAAAGCTACGCGGAAGCGGTCATAAACGCGCTCGCGTACCTGCGGCGGCACAGGATCGGCGCTCTCGTCATATTCCAGCGCGACACCGGTCTGGGAGAGATATGGCGCTCGGCGGTGCATCTGCGCGCCGAGATAACTTATGAATTGATAATTTCGATATTCTGGCCCAACAATCCCCTGCACGACGGCGCCGTCATCATGGACAAGCGGTCGGTGACAGCGGCGGCGTGTTATCTTCCCCTCACCGACAACGACGACATCTCCCGATGGTATGGTACGAGGCACAGGGCCGCTGTCGGCGTGACGGAGGTCTCCGACGCGCAGGCGCTCGTGGTCTCCGAGGAACGGGGCAAGATATCCCTCGCTGTGAGGGGCAAGCTATCGCAATTGAACGACGATCAGGTGTCCCGTTTCGTGCGCAGATATTTCAAGCCTTACGACGAAAACATCGGGCCGCTTCAGCGCCTGAAGCGTGAAATGAAGCGCCGGTGGCCGAGCGGCGTCAGATGATCGGGGTGAGCGCGGGATGATGGACAGGGCCGCGAGGAACAGGTGGTTCATGAGGGCCGCCTCGGTGGTGTTCGCGTTTATGCTGTGGTATTTCGTCACGTGGGATTCCACCGGAACCGAGAAGAGAAAATATCTCGTGCCGCTCGACTATGGGGATGTGCCGGAGGGTTACTCCATATCCCGGACATCGCTGAACGTTGAAGTGGATCTGGAGGGCAAACCTGAGGCGTTTGCCTTTCTCAGTATCGGCAGCGTCAGGGCTTCGGTGGAGATGTCCAGTTGGAGGCCCGGAAAATACAGCCTTCCGATACAGCTGACGCCGCCGGGAGGCTTCAGGGTGGCCGGTTACAGCCCGAACATCGTGGAATTCGAGGTATTCAGGACGATAGAGCGAACATTCCGCCCCGTGCTCGTCCTGACCGACGATGTGCCCAACGGTCTCACTCTCGTGAGCGTGGACATGGTTCCCACGGAAGTCGTCGTCAAAGGCCCCGAGGCGGCCGTGATGGCGTTGCGTAGGGCCGAGACGAGGGGCGCGGCGCGGGAAATGACGGAGGGAACGCGCGAGATGGCCGTCGTTCTGACGGATGAAAACGGCGACGTGAGCGGCTCAGATTTAGATATCGAGCCGCCCGTCGTGAGAGTGACCGCTGGTTTTTCGCGCGCGCTTCAGGAAGCGCGCGTTCCGGTGAGGGTCGAAATAACCGGCGAACCTCCGGAAGGCCTGGAAGTGAGCGGCGTCGTGGTGTCGCCGGACCACGTGACGCTGAGGGGTACGCGGGAAGCCCTGCTCGGAGTGACGGAGATCGCGCTGAACCCCATAGACGTGTCCGGGCACACCGAGAGCATGAACATCGACATACCGCTGGAAGCGCCGTCGGACGCCGTCACGATATCGGGTTCGCCGCACGTCCTCGTGCGGGTGGAGCTTCGCGACGCCGTGGAAACCGGAACTTATATGAACGTTCCGGTGGCCCTCGAAGGGGTCGCGGATACGGACATGTGGTCAGTGTCCCCCGGCTCGGCCAATGTCGTGGTCGAGCGTCCCGCGTCCGCCCCCTTCCCGCCCGAAGAACCTCCGCTCGAATTGTATATCGACGCCACCAACGTCGTGGCGTCTCAGATAACTCTGCCCATAATGACCAGAAACGCCGCCGAGGGCGTCAGCGTCATCAGGATAGAACCGTCCCAAGCCACGATCACGGCTTTGACAAAGTGACGCGAGGAGAGGATTTGCATGGCTTGTCCCGCTAAAATACGCTGCATGTTCGGGACCGACGGGGTCAGGGATGTCGCCAACAGAGGCATGATGACTCCGGAGGCCGCGTTGTCGTTCGGGAGGGCGTTCGTTCTCTTTCTCGTCAAGCGCGGCGTTCCCCGCCCCAAAATACTGGTTTGCAGGGACACCAGGCGTTCCGGGGCGATGCTGGAATCGGCCCTTTGCGCCGGAATGACGTCGGCCGGCGCCGAGACGTATCTTTTGGGAGTATTCCCGACCCCCGGCATAAGCCGCGTTCTCAGGAACGGCGGTTTCGACGCCGGCGCCGTGATAAGCGCGTCCCATAATCCAGCCGAGTACAACGGCGTAAAATTTTTCAACTCCGGGGGCCAAAAACTGAAAGACGGCGACGAGGCGGAAATCGAGGGCTATCTCGGCGACGACCTCCTTCACGACTGGCGGCCGACGGGAGCTTCCATCGGAGATTTGCGCGACGCGTCCTCTTACCGCGGAATATATCTCGACTGGCTCAATGAACTGATGTCGAGCGTGGGAACGCGCGACTGGCCGTTGGTCGTGGACGCGGCGAACGGGGCGGCATACGCCGTCGCGCGCGAGGTTTTCGGCGGATGGGGAGCGCCGGTGGCCTATTGCGGCGTCAACCCCGACGGCCTCAATATCAACGACGGCGTCGGCGTCATTCATATGGACAACCTGGCGAAAGAGGTTTCCAAAAACCGCGCCCGCGTCGGCATCGCGCTCGACGGCGACGCCGACAGGGTACTCATGTGCGATTCGAAGGGCAGGCCGATAGACGGCGACATGATGCTTTGGGTCATAGCGCGCGACATGCACCGCGCGGGCAAACTCGCGGACGGCATGGTGACCACCGTGATGAGCAACATGATACTGGAAGAGTTTCTCGCGAGCGAAGGGATAAAGATGTGCCGCTGCCCGGTCGGCGACAGATACGTGTTCGAGAGGATGCTGGAGATCGGGGCGCTTCTCGGAGGCGAACAGTCGGGGCACATCATAATGACGGAACACGCGGGCACCGGAGACGGCATATCGGCGGGCCTCACGTTCCTGAAGGCGTGCGCATCCCTGGGCGAGGATATCGATACACTGACCGACAGATTTCCGAGGTATCCCCAGATTCTCGAAAACGTGAAAACAGACGACAAGGAGCGCGTGCTGTCATCCCCGGATCTGGCCGACGCCGCGCGAATAGCCGGGGAAAAACTTGCCGGCCGCGGCCGCGTCCTCATCCGTCCGTCGGGAACGGAGCCCCTTGTCAGAATATTGGTCGAGTCACGCGACGCCGATTTGACGCGCGAGATATGCGGCGACTTGAAGCGCGTCATCGCCGCGATCGCCGGCTGAACGGCAGAGAAATTTCCAGGGTGAGCATTTCCGGGCACGAGGGTATTACGTATCGACAGTAGGCAGAGACGAAGAGCTGATCAAAGCCTATAAATAATCATTTATGACACTATACGGGTATCCTTGTTCGGCAAGGAATAGTTGTCTGTGCGCCGCAAATCTCTCCTCCACCGTATCTGACGTTACCAGCGTATAGAACCATGCGCGGTTCTCTCCGGGTTTGGGGCGGAGTATGCGTCCGAGCCGCTGCGCTTCTTCCTGCCGTGAACCGAATGTGCCGCTTATTTCTATGGCCACATTCGCGTCCGGCAAATCTATGGCGTAGTTCGCGACTTTGGACACAATGATAATCGGAAACTCACCGTCTCTGAACCGCCGATACAATTCATCGCGCTTGTCGTTTTTAGTTTTGCCCGTGATAATTGGCGCGCTCAGAATCTCCGATATAAGCGTGAGCTGATTGATATACAAGCCGATAACCAGAATATGCCGTCCGGAATGTTCTTTCAATAACCACTGTAAAGACTGAAGCTTGTTCGTATTCTCGGCGGCTATACGGAACTTTTGACGCTTATCGGCAACGGCATAATCCATGCGCGCGTTTTCCGCGAGTGGTACCCGCACCTCAAAACATTCAGCTTTCGCGATATAGCCGCTCTTTTCAAGAACCTTCCACGGCACCTCGTACCGTTTGGGGCCGATTAGCGTAAACACATCGCTTTGCAGACCATCCTCGCGGATCAGTGTCGCCGTGAGCCCGAGCCGTCTTTTGGATTGCAGTTCCGCCGTCATGCGAAACACCGGCGCGGGCAGAGTATGCACCTCGTCGTAAATAATCAGCCCCCATTCGCGATTGTTTATCAATTCGCGATGTTTTTCGGACGCTCCAAGAATTTGGTATGTTGAAACAGTGACGGGTTTGACTTCTTTTTTGTCGCCGCTGTATTCTCCGATTTGGTCGCTCGTGAGCGAAGTTTTGTCTACCAGCTCGGCAATCCACTGCCGCACAGCGGTAATCGCGGTGGTGAGTATGATGGTTTCTGTTTGCAACTTGGCCATTGCCGACATACCGACTATGGTTTTGCCCGCGCCGCACGGTAACACAATGACGCCGTGCCCGCCGCGCGCCTCGCCGTTTGCGTGAAACAGATCCGCCGCCTCCGACTGATACGGGCGGAGGGTGAACGCCTGTCCGGACAGCGCGATATCCCTCAAACCAAACGCGAGCGGAGCGGCTTCGCGATACCCCGCCAAGTCCTCGGCGGGGTATTCCGCGAGGATCAGCGCCTGCTTAACGTGTCCGCGATAGGATATGTTTACTTCAAAAGTAACCGCGTCAAGCCTGCTCATGAGATATTTGGCGACCGCCTTGATGTTTTCAAGCTCGGCGGCGATATATTTATCATCGCAACGAAGAATGAATCTTCCGTTTTCAATCAGCAGCTTCACGCGGCCGTAACGCTTACCCCAGTCGAGTACGCGGCTGACTACAATCCGCGGCGGGTCATGTTTGGAGAAGCGCCGGAGTTCTTCTATAACCTGTTCCGGATTGAGTCCCGCCGATGCCGCGTTCCACAGTGATAACCGCGTCAGCTTGTAAGTGTGGATGTACTCGGGGCTTTTTACCATTTCGGCAAACCCCGACAGCGCGTCACGGGCTTCCTCGTATAATGGATGATCGGTCTCAAGCAGTATTGTCAAATCACTTTGGACTATGATACATCCTGATTGTCTTGTTTTATATGACATCTTTGCAAAACCTCTTGTTTTTTTCGATCGCTTTTTTGATTTGCTTCGTCGCTCCGTCTTCAATAACAACGGCGGCGGAGATTTTTTCCCTAACCAATTTACTCATGCCCTTGTAGCGAATTACCTCCTCAAGCAACGGTTCGTTGTCACATTCGAGTATTGTCACCTGCCTGAGCCTGATACGTCCAACCTGTTTTTCCCAATCGTCCAAGGCGCTGACGACATTTTCCGATACCGGCTTGTCCGAGGCCGACAGATACTCGCGCAAATCGGCGACACTCACGCCGCGGTCTATAGCGCGAACCGCCGTTTCAAAGTCGAGCTTGTAAATGGATGCCTCGTCAGTTGCCGATACCTTGGTAAACAGTTTTTCGAAGTAAAGCTCGTGTTTAAGCCTATTCGAGCTGTTGGGAACGATAATTGTATAATCGGGCAGCACCGTAAACCCGGCTTTGATTTTCGCTTTAGTTTCATCCGGCGCGCTGTATGAGCCGGATAATCCGAGCACATACGCGCCAAGCCGGTTGATTCTGAACGCGGTCGGCGCGCGGCGCCCCCTGTCGGCGTATACGCCCACGTCCTCGCCCCACACGATATCCATTATACCGAGCGCGCCGAAAAACGACAAAATAATACTAATCAACGGATGTTCGTATTGCTTCCATTCAATCCCGTAATCATAGTAATCGCTCCCGGTCCCGATAATATATTTTTCATCTTTTCTCGCGAATGTTTTTTTAGCGATGCGCAAATGCCGTTCAAACTCTTTAGTACGCACAGCTTGTCCAACCGGGCAATATTTAAGTTCCTCGGCAAGATTTTGCCGCGCCTCAGCCGGATTATGTCCTCGCTTTGATTTAATCCCCCTCATGATCGAAATTTCGTCAAAGCTCTTGCTTTTCAGGTACGCCTCAAACAGCTTTTTTACCAGTTGCTCAGGTGGCAGGCTTATTAAAGAGAGCGACCTGCCCCCGGGAACGCACACTCCTTCCGCGGAAACAAGCAGTCCGCCAACGACGCACAATACAGTTAAAGGGAGCGTCACCAGTAAACCGTCTGTAGTCCTTATATCTTCAGGCCTGACACCTATGTCGGCCGCGTATTCCTTGTAACCGCAAAAATCCCGTAGCTTCAACGCGGAGGATTTGCTGAGGATTCCGCTTTTCGTAACCGTCAGCTTGTTTGAGTTGCAGAATCTGACGATGTTCGTAAAATCAGCTGCCCTGTTTTCGCGCGTTGAAAACGTAAGCTTGTTTGAAACCCTTGAATATACGCGTCTCATCTCACCGACGGCATCGCGCAATTTATTTTGAAATATCTGCTCGCCTTGATTTATCGGGAAAAGCAACCACAGCGCCGAATCCTTTCCGGCATACCTTTCTTTGAATCGATCGAGCCCATTCCGCGCGTAAGAATAGTAATAGGTTCTCTCTGATTTTTCGGCAACGCCAAACTCCTCGGCGACTTCGTCAGCGCAATCCACAGGTTCGGATCCCGCGCCCCAAATATGCAGCGAGATTATTTTGCGTTCGGCGGCGCTCAGGCTGTTCCACAACTGCTCAAACCTGTTTGGAGCGCGGTAGTACTCGCTCAATATGGAGACGACTTGCTCTTTCGCAGCGGACTTCGCCGCGTTATACACATTTTCACCGATGATAAACGCGAGATGCCGAAGCGAACCGGACCTCCCCCTGTCGCCGAGCGGCAACTCATTCAATAGTTCCTCGACCTGTTTGGGTATCATTTCAAGTCTTTGCCGAATACAAGCGGCGTCCTTTTCAAGCCGCGCCCATTACGAAGAGGCTCCCGATCGCGACGCCGAACGTCATGCCGGCCACAACGTCGCTCGGGTAGTGCACGTACAGGTACACGCGGGAGAAAGAGATCGCCGACGCCAGGACAAGCGACGTGACGCCCAAGAACCCGCCGGCCTGCCACGCCGTCACCACGGCGGCGGCAAAACTCGTCATCGCGTGACACGAGGGAAATGAGGAATCCTTCGGACGGGGAAGCAACATCGAATGCTCCCTGTCGATATTGCACGGGCGCGTTCTCATAAACATGGGTTTTATCGCTAAATGCCCGAGAAAGACGCAGGCCGAGACGCATATCGTGAGGTGGATTCCGACCAGGCGAAGTTTTGCGTTGTACGCGCAGATGGCGGCGTAAATTATCCATATCGCGCCCCTGTCGCCCAATCTGGTGAAAAACAGCATCGCATGATCCATCGCCGCCGTTTTCGTATGCGCCTGCACCCAGTTGAGTACCGAAGCGTCCATTTTTTTCAGTTTTTGAAGATATTCGGGCATCTACCTTACCCCTCGTTCAAATAATGGGATAATTCATATCTATAAATATTTAAAGCAAGTTTGATTATATCACAACATCGGTATGGCAAATAAAATCGATCATTCGGAGTAAGGGGCGTAAGTATCCATGGGCGCGGCACGGCCGGTGTCGCTGTCGGTATAGGGAAATTCAAGGCCGAAATCCGTATGACCGGGGGGCGCTTCCTCGAAATTTTTCCGTTCGAGCGGGGCGCCTTTGGGCATCGCCAGCACGGCGTAAGGCAGCGGGCGTTCTTTTCCGTCGCTTGGAATGTTGGCGATTATTCCCCGCCAGATCAGTTCGGATGAACCGCCTCCGTCCATGTTTACGGCTGTGGTGAGCCCAAGCGCGCCCGCTATCCATCGGGTTTCGTCGATCGTGGCCCCGAGGCTGTGGACGGAATCGCGCCCGTCGATGACGGCCCATATCAGGCGGCCGCCGTCCGTCCCCACTATGGTGCGCGGATGACGCTTGTCGGTGATATCGGCTTTGAAAGTCTCGTTATCGGCGGCTCTTTGACCGTTACTCGTCAGCATCGGCCCCGCCTGTATCACGTTGTCGCATAGCTCGAACGAGCGCGTGTCCCACTCGGCCGAAACGGAGAGCGGGTCGCCCTGTTTGTGATTTTCCAGAAGCGCGCGGGAATTTCCGCGCGCCACGATCAGAGAGCCGCCGTCCGGCAGAAAATGATTGCCCCGCGACCCCTCGCGCCTCTCGATGACCTGCCCGTCCCTCACGGCCAGCTCGAGCGCGTCGAGAGCCGTTCCCGCCGCTGCCGTCATCATCCCCGCCGGGTAAAAAGAAGCCTCGTTCGCCAGCGGAGGGACGTTGAAACGGTCGAACCGTACGAATCCCCCTGGCGTTTCGACCCCTACGCGGCCAAATCCCGGACCGAAGACGATCGCTCCGTCTTTGTTGTTCCATCCGGCGGCGGAACGGCCCTCGATCGGTTTGCCGGCCGGATATCCGTCGAAAACCATCGCGCCGAGCGGACGGGAGTTCGAAAAAAAACCTCCGTTCACCGCGCCGACAGGCTCGTAAGCGCGGACAAAATCCGACAGGACGGCCCTCTCCCGTCCCAACGCGACGGCCCACGCGACGCGGGCGTCCGCGTAATTCATGTTCACGCCGATGGCGGCGACGTAAAGCGGGTCGTTTTTTTCGGAACCCACCGGATTGCCGGTGCCCGGCGGGTTTGAGACTCCGGGGCGGGCGACGCCCTGCCGGTAAATGATGAAGTCCGTGCCGTTGTACGAGATTACCCTGTTCAGCGATACGAAATGCCGGCAATTCGCGACCCATTTGAGGAGCGACGCGGCGCCGCTGTCGGAGAGCGGCACGGAACCGTCGATCAGCAATGCCGGCGGGGCCGGGGGATTCATCTCCGCCGCGAGGAAAAACACGCTGTCGCCGGTGCCCGCCAGATCCGGCAGCGAGTTCAGGGATTCATAAAGCGAAACCTCGAAATCCCATCCCATCATGGAGATCGCGAGCCGCACGGCGTCGTGCCTGTCCAATACCGCGTCAGGCCCGAAAGCGGTTTTAGGGATCAACCCGTACCTCGCCGCCGAACCTATCTGTTTCGAGAACGGATGCCCGTTTTTGACGTCGGGGGGAAGATGCGGGTTCGCCGACACGGAATATCCCAACTCTTTGAAAAGCAGCGCCGCGAACTCACCGCGCGTTACGGCCGAGGAAACATCGGGCGAAAATACGATAAAAAGACAGGCCGTTATCGCGATGATCCTATACCCGAGGCTCAAATTTTTCCGAAATTTTTTTATATCTGTCTCTTCTTTTTTGTCGTCCATGTTATTCTGTATATTTCCTCCGCTCAACTCCAAAGCGGTTTCGGATATACCCCCCGCGCGTGCAGATTTTCCACCGCTCTCATCACTCCCGGCCTGTCATCCCTGTACGTGACCCCGTACCACGCGTCCGGGCTCTCCAAAACCTTGACGTCGCAATCGCCGGCCCGTATCTGGGCGCCGATCTCGTCAGGAAGCGGATATTCGCATTTCAGCGGGTTTACGGGCAGATTGGCGTCGAGAAAAGCAGGAAAATCGCGTTCCGCCGCCTCGAAAAACTCATCGTCGAGCCCCCAGAAATTCATCGACACGAGCGTGCCGGGAGGAATCGCGTTCCATGTGTTTCCGCCGTCGTCGGAATAACGCGCGGCGCGCCCGCGTTTCTCGACCCTCGTGCGTTCCGCGATGCTCGCGAGATAACCGTTTTCGTCCGCCTCGCATATTCCGCGCGCCACATAACCGCTGTCGGTCACGGTGTTCTCTATTCTGTAGCCGACCATCGCGTAATGCGATTTCCCGTCGCGGGGGCGCGGCGCCGAGAACCATTCGTAAACGGCCCGGTACGCGGACGCGCCGTAAAAATCGTCGGCGTTGATCACGGCAAAGGGCCCTTCTCCCAAAACCGCTCTTGCCGACAAAACCGCCTGCGCGGTGCCCCAGGGTTTCGTCCTGCCTTCGGGCGGCGAATATCCCGCCGGCATGTCGTTTATATCCTGATAGGCGTATTCGGCCGCGACATATTTTTTTATCCTGCCGCCGATGACTTCCGTGAAATCGCCGCGCAGCCCGCGGGTGATTATGAACACGACGCGCCCGAACCCGGCCTTGACGGCGTCGTAAATCGAATAGTCGATAATCAGCTCGCCGTGTTCCCCAACGGGGTCTATCTGCTTCAAGCCGCCGTATCTGCTTCCCAGTCCGGCCGCCAGTATCGCCAATGCCGGTTTCTCCACCGCGCGGCCTCCTTTATTTTCCGTACCCGTTTGGATTGGCGCTCTGCCACCGCCACAAATCGGCGCACATTTCGTCTATCCCGTATTCGGCTTTCCAGCCCAATTCGCTGAAAGCCTTGGACGTGTCGGCGTAAACCTCGGCGATGTCACCGGGACGGCGAAGCGTGAACTCACGGTCGATGTGTTTGCCGCAGGCATTCTCGAACGCGGCGATCACCTCCAGGACACTGTATCCCTTGCCGGCGCCCAGATTGCAGACGAATTCGCCGCGGTTTTCGTCCAGCTTCCTCAATGCCGCCACATGCCCCCTTGCGAGGTCGACCACATGAATGTAATCGCGGACGCCGGTGCCGTCGGGAGTCGGGTAGTCGTTGCCGAAGATGCGCACGCGCTCCAATTTTCCGACGGCGACCTGCGCTATGTAAGGCGCCAGATTGTTTGGAATCCCTCCGGGGTCCTCTCCTATCAGCCCCGACGGATGCGCGCCTATCGGGTTGAAGTAGCGCAGAATGGCGGCGCTGAAAGACCGGTCGGCCGCGCGGACGTCGCTCAGAATACGCTCGATGAACAGTTTCGTGGCTCCGTAGGGATTCGTGGGCGACGTCGGAAAATTCTCCGCCACCGGAACGGTTTTCGGGTCGCCGTAAACCGTGGCGGACGACGAAAAGACGAATTTCCCGACATTGTGTTTTTTCATCGCGCGCAACAGCGACAGCGCGCAGCGGAGATTGTTCGAGTAATAATCGAGCGGTTTGGCCACACTCTCCCCGACCGCTTTCAGACCGGCGAAATGAATCACCGCGTCGATTTCGGGGTTTTCCCTGAAAATTTTCGCCGTCTCGCGCTTCGAAGCCACGTCGATCTTGTAAAATTTTATCCTGCGGCCGGTGATGCGCTCGACCCTGCGGAGCGCCTCGCGGCTCGAATTGACGAGACTGTCGGCGACTATTACGCCGCGGCCCGCTTTTATCAGTTCCACGCACGTATGGCTTCCTATATACCCGGCTCCGCCGGTGACCAATACCGACATAAAGATCCCCCCGTTCTACCGTCTCCTTTGGCAATGCCTCGGCGCTTTTACAATATATAATACATTGCGTGTCTCATTTTACAGTATAAAATTATATAACGTAAATTATAGAACCCGTTTTCAATAAATTCTAATATAGGGAACCTCTAAAAATCCTTTTTCAGACAGATTTCAGTATTACGAATCCAGTATTTATCAGAGCGGCATATCGCAAAAACGGGATTTTTAGAGATTCCCTAATATAGAATGAGCAAAGCGGACGATATAAATATATGAAACCTAATTTCCAGTGAAAGGATGAACATAATGAAATATCCAATGAAGCGAAGCGTTATTGAAAACAGGTTCTAAACGGACGTCGCGCTTGTTTTTTACAAAGTCGGTGATATCATAAACAAGACGCCTTTTAGAGGTTCCCGCATATTCCCAACGTAATCAGTATTACCCACGATAATCAATTCTTGCGTTTCAACACGGTTCACACCCCTTTCGTCAAATCGCCGGAACACCTGTTATATCAGCAGGTGTTCTGAAAAATTCGCGGTTAAACGGCGTAATGTATTGAAACGCAAGGGCCGAGAGATTCGGCTGTCAAAAAAATTTTTTGCGAAAAAAGCG